>NZ_JRAR01000054.1:0-20850 GCF_000768935.1 Porphyromonas sp. COT-290 OH860
GTGTCTTGGTGTACTTCTTGTTCAGCAGCGTGCGGATACCTCGCCAATCAACGCAAGCATTGATTTGGCGGAGAAAGGAGTGCTTCATACGGTCGCGAAGAACCTGAGTATATACTTGTAGGAAGCTCGGAGCTGGTTCGGTTGGTTTAGTTGCCATGTCGATACATTTAATTACATATTAAAGATATTAATAATCAGAGATATATACGACGTTTCTAGCCGAAAAGCAGGGCAACCCCTAGGAGATAGTGCTTACAGATGCCCGATGATATGTACATTTGTGCCATGAAACAAATAAATAACTTGGAGTACGCACCCACGGAGCCAACCGAGGTCGTGGACGTCGTGGTAATAGGTGCAGGGCTTACGGGGCTATGTATGGCTCACTGGGCTAGACTAAGAGGGTTAAGTGTGCGAGTTCTGGAGAGTACTGGACGTATCGGAGGTCAGATACAGACGTACAGCCAAAATGGCTTCATCTATGAGAGCGGCCCCAATACTGGGATTATATCCAACTGGCAGACGGCAGAGCTGTTTTCCTCCTTGGGAGATGAAACCCTATTGCAGACGGCCAAACAGAGTGCTAAGCGTCGTCTAATTCTCAGGCAAGGAAGGTTCGTCCCTCTCCCATCTGGCCTAAAATCTGCTATAACGACACCTCTTTTCGCATGGAGGGATAAGCTCAATATCCTAGCAGAGCCCTTCCGCCCAAGAGGGACAGACCCAGATGAGTCAATAGCATCTCTAGTTGAGCGTCGTTTGGGACGGTCTTATCTAACTTACGCTGTCGATCCGTTCATCGGTGGTATCTATGCAGGCGACTCAACTAAGCTGACGACCCGATTTGCTCTTCCTAAGTTGTATGCGCTAGAACAGGAGTATGGCAGTTTCATTCGTGGAGCATTTGCTAAGATGCGTATACCGAAGTCTGAGCTTGATAGGAGTGTGACCAAAGAAGTCTTCTCGGCTCGTGGAGGTTTGTCCAACTTGGTTGGAGCGCTCTCTAGAAGTATCGGTCCAGATCATATTTCGTTGTCCTCCAAAATTAGAGAGGTCTTACCAAGAGATGCCTCTGGACTATGGCATATACACTACGATACGGCCGAAGCATCGGTTGTCGTGCGTAGCCGATGTGTGATCTCTACTGTAGGGACCTATGCTTTAGAGGAACTATTCCCATTCTTGACTAAAAAATCCTTGCAACCTCTCGATGCGATGCGCTATGCGCCTATTGTACAAGTATCGGTAGGGTATAGGTCTTTTGAGGGAACAGACTTTGAGGCCTTTGGTGGGTTGATACCATCTGTCGAGGATAAAGATCTTTTAGGTGTCTTACATCCGTCCGCTTGTTTCACAGGGAGAGCTCCCGAGGGTGGTGCATTGCTCTCTGTTTTCTTAGGAGGTATGCGCTCGCCTAACCTTATTGATCGCTCCGATGAGGAGATTGAGGCTCTCATCAAAGGACGACTAGAGCAGATACTTGGTATTAAGGTAGAGCCAGACCTTCTGCATATCTTTCGGCATAGAAGGGCAATACCCCAATATGAGGCCTCTACGGGGGAGCGATTGGCCATGATTCGTCAAGTAGAAGAGCAGTATCCGGGACTAATCCTTGCGGGCAATATGAGAGATGGTATCGGTATGGCTGACCGCATTGCCCAAGCCTATAATATTATCTATAAGGAATTGGGTGCCCTCATCTCTAGAGTTTAGATCTATCTACACTATGAGTTAAACTTATATCATCTCATATATGAAAGGGCGGTGCATCGAAATAAATCAATGCACCGCTTTTGCTACTTATATCCTAGGACTTTACTAGATCCTAGCAGCCTTCTAGTCAAGTGTCTTTTTGATTTCGATCTCTTCGTAGGCTTCGATGATGTCGCCGACCATGATGTCGTTGTAGCCATCGATGTTTAGACCACAGTCCTGACCCATTACTACTTCCTTGGCATCGTCCTTGAAGCGCTTGAGCGAACCTAGAGCACCAGAGTACTTCACGATACCATCGCGGATAAGGCGGATCTTGTTGGAGCGCTTGATCTTACCCTCAAGTACCATACACCCTGCGATCGTACCAACCTTGGTAATCTTGAAGGTCTGCTGTACCTCGAGGTTAGCCACCACGTTCTCCTTGATCTCTGGTGATAGCATACCCTCCATAGCACTCTTGATATCCTCAATCGTGTCGTAGATGATCGAGTAGGTGCGGATCTCTACGCCCTCGGCTTCAGCCTTACGCTTAGCTGCCTGCATAGGACGAACTTGGAAGCCGATGATGATGGCTGAAGAAGCCGATGCTAGTACCACATCGCTTTCGGAGATTGCTCCTACACCCTTATGGATAACGTTCACTTGAATTTCCTCGGTAGATAGACGAATGAGCGAGTCGCTAAGGGCCTCGATAGAGCCGTCCACGTCACCCTTGATGATGACGTTGAGTTCTTGGAAGTTGCCCAAAGCACGACGACGTGCAAGCTCGTCGAGGGTAAGCCCTTTCTTCGTACGGTTGTCTTGCTCTCGTTTGAGCTGTTCACGCTTGCTGGCAATGCTACGGGCCTCCTGCTCGGTTTCCATGACGTTGAATGTTTCTCCAGCCGTAGGCGCTCCGTCTAGACCTAGCACCAGTACAGGCTCACTTGGTCCAGCCGAATTAACACGCTGATTACGTTCGTTGAACATCGCCTTAACCTTACCAAAGTATGTCCCCGAGAGTACCACATCACCTGTAGAGAGTGTTCCATTCTGTACCATTACTGTAGCCACATAGCCACGACCCTTGTCGAGAGATGACTCGATAATCGAGCCAACAGCACGGCGTTTCGGATTGGCTCGTAGCTCTAGTAGTTCGGCCTCGAGCAGCACTTTTTCTAGTAGCTCCTCGATGTTGAGCCCTTGCTTGGCCGAGATCTCTTGGCACTGATACTTACCGCCCCATTCCTCTACAAGGTAGTTCATCGCAGCGAGCTGCTCACGAATACGGTCTGGGTTGGCACTTGGTTTGTCGATCTTGTTGATCGCAAAAACGATGGGTACACCAGCAGCTGCAGCATGGTTGATAGCTTCCTTGGTCTGAGGCATCACATCGTCGTCGGCCGCTACGATGATAATCGCAATGTCTGTAATCTTCGCACCACGTGCACGCATTGCCGTGAATGCTTCGTGCCCCGGAGTATCTAAGAATGTAATACGTTTGCCACTGGAGAGCTTGAGGCTGTATGCCCCGATATGCTGTGTGATACCACCAGCTTCACCTTCGATGACATTGGTGTTGCGTAGGCGGTCTAGTAGAGAGGTCTTACCATGGTCTACGTGTCCCATTACGGTCACGATAGGCGGACGACTCACTAGATCTTCTTCTCTATCCTCCTCCTCGTCTTGGCTAATAGACTCGACCACATCGGCACTTACGAACTCGGTAGTGAAGCCAAACTCCTCGGCTACGATGTCGATAGTTTCTGCATCAAGACGCATATTGATCGATACCATAAGTCCAAGACTCATGCAAGTACCGATAACCTGAGTGACGGGGACGTCCATCATACTGGCTAGGTCGCTCACGGTCACAAACTCTGTGAGCTTGAGGGTGCGGCTCTCTTGTTCGTCACGCTCTCTTGCCTCCTCGGCAGCGTGGCGAACGGCGGTACGCTTCTCCTTTCTATACTTAGCTCCCTTGGTGGATTGCTTACCACTAGTTAGGCGAGCTAAAGTTTCCTTAACCTGCCTCTGTACGTCCTCGTCCGTTACTATAGGCTTAACTTCGGCCTTCTTTTGCTTCTTTGCCTTGCGTCCGACTTCTTGGTTCTGGGCGTTGGGGCGACCTTGGTTACCTGTATTGCCCATGCCACTGGACTTCTGGTTGCCTTGAGCAGAGCCAGAGCTTTTCTTCTTGCCTTGCCCGTTGGTGCTACCACTTACTTTGGCAGCCTCTGCCTTGACGTCTACGGCATTCTTATTGATCCTTTGGCGTTTCTTACGCTCTTCCTTAGCACGTTCGCTGCGAGATTTCTTGGCAGGACGCATAGAGTCGTTGATCGCCGAGAGATCGATTTTGTCCACGACCTTGAACTGGATATTTACCGAAGGAGTAGATGCACGATAAACATCGCTAGCCTCAGCTGTCGCCTCCTTAGGAGCCTCTACCTGTGGTGCAAGCTCTGGCTTCTTAGGGGCTTCCACCTTTACAGCTTCTACTGTGGGCTTAGGCTCGGGTTTGGGTGCTGGTTTAACCTCTGGCTTGGCTTCTAGTTGGGGCTTAACCTCCTCGGCTGGTTTTGTTTGCTTGACTTCCTCGACCTTGGGAGCCGTGGTTACTTTAGGTTCTGCCGGTGTAGGTTCGCTCTTGGGTTTAGCCATCTCTTTAGGCTTAGCTTCTGCCGTAGCCTTCTTTGCGTCGTTGATATTGCCAACGATCTTGAGCTGAGGCTTGAGGTCACTGGGTACTTTCGTTTCTACCTCTTGCTTCTTCTTCTCCTTGTCGGCAGTCGTCTTGTTCTCTGTGGCATCGGCCTTCTTGGGCTCTGCCATCAGCTCTTGGCGGATCTGCTCGATCTTGTCCTTGCTAAGGCCCTTGCCATATTCGCTGATCATTTGATCCACGATGTCTATCCCGACACGTGTATTTGGGTTGGGGCTCTCTACAAGTCCTTTCTTCTCTATGGAACTACTGATGGAGGCGACACCGACGCTCAACTTGCGAGCAAGGTCTATAAGTTTTATCTCTTTAGGCATATTCTCTTGTCTTCTAGGTTAGTATTACGCCTCTGGAGTTTCTTCCGATGCGCCTTCTTCTTCGTCCTCTGTATTGTTGAGATCTTCATCGCCGAACTCACTTCTTAGTACTTGTAGCACGTGGTCGATCGTAGCTTCTTCTAGGTCGATGCTTGCGATGAGCTCCTCTCTGCTCTTCTTCAAGACAGACTTGGCTGTGGTGTAGCCATAGGTCTTGAATAGATCGATTACCCAGCTGTCGATTTCGTCATCGAACTCATCTAGGTAGATATCCTCCTCACCAGTTTCACCGTCACGGAATACCTCGATCTTGTAGCCTGTCAGCAGAGATGCTAGCTTGAGGTTCGATGCATTCTTACCGATAGCCAATGGCACCTCTTCGGGACGCATGTAGACCTCTGCTTGGCGATCCTCAGGATCGTCGCTAAGCGTGATAGCGGATATCTTGGCAGGGCTGAGAGCACGCTGAATAAAGAGGAGTGTATTGGAGGTATAGGTCGTAACGTCGATATTCTCTCCACGTAGCTCACGCACGATACCCCTGATACGAGAACCATTCACGCCTACGCAAGCGCCCACTGGGTCGATGCGATCGTCGTAGCTCTCCACTGCGATCTTGGCACGCTCTCCCGGTACACGAGCCACTGCTCGCAACGTGATTAGTCCGTCTGCGATCTCGGGGACGTTCAGCTCGAGCAGACGCTTGAGGAACTCTCCGCTCACACGAGAGAGTATAACCTTGGGGTTGTTATTTTCATTTTCTACACGCTCGATCACGGCACGCACGGTTTCTCCTTTGCGGAAGAAATCTCCGGGGATCTGCTCGCTCTTGGGCAGGAGCAGCTCGTTGCCCTCGTCGTCCAATAGCAGAGCTTCGCGCTTCCATACTTGATAGACCTCGGCAGTGATGAGCTGACCGATGCGATCCTTGAACTTGTTGTAGAAGTTGTCTTTTTGTAGGTCTAGTATCTTGCTTGCTAGTGCTTGGCGCAGATTAATCACCGCACGGCGACCAAAGGCCGAGAAGTCTACAGCCTCCGTTACCTCTTCTCCTACCTCACAGTGAGGGTCTACGAGTTGGGCATCTTTGAGAGCAATTTCTCGAGCAGCATCTATTACCTCTCCATTGTTCACGACACGGCGAGTGCGCCAGATCTCGAAGTCACCTCTCTCGGGGTTGATGATCACCGTGCAGTTCTCGTCTGTACCATAAATCTTAGATAGCACGTTGCGGAAGGAATCCTCCAGCACGTTGATCATCGTTTCCTTGTTGATGTTTTTGAGGTCTTTGAACTCAGCCAGCGAGTCGATCATGCTCACTGTTTCTTTCTTTTTTGCCATTGGGATCTTATATTTTTATTATTCTTTTCGTCTGTAAAATCTCTTCCATCGATATGCTGAGCTCTTGCTCTACATCTTGCTTACGCTTAGCTCCCTCGGGCTTGATGCGGCGTACAACTTGTAGACCGATAGCCTCAGCGGTAGCAGAGAGCAGTACACCCTTCTCCTTGACGCCACCACGACACAGCACCTCGACTTCTTCGCCGATGGCAGCTTCGTACTGGCGTAGCACTTTGAATGGGGAGGTGAGTCCAGCCGAACCGACCTCAAGCTCGTAGTCCTCCACTTCTCTATCCAGATTGCTCTCTATGTGTTTGGTAATGCGCACACAGTCATCGATGCCAACTCCTTCGTCCGAGCCGAGCTCTACGACGATTCTATTCCCCGGATGGACAGCAATATCTACGAGGTACAACTCTGGGAGTTCGCTCTCTAGATACTGGCTGACGATTGTTTCTACTACTTGCTTGTCGATCATAAGACTAAACTATTATAAATCATCTTAATGAAAATGGAGGAAGCCTTGCGCCTCCTCCATTCCCAACTACACGCAAAGGTAGTAATAATTATCTCTGCGACCAAAACCAATGAAAGCTACACCCAAATTTGAGCCTAATCTCTCGCCTCCAAGATACGCCAGATGTAAGGCGCTCGGACTGAGACCTAGGACGAAGCTCCAAGTCCTGACCAGTTAGGCAAACCAACCGCCAAGACGCACAGCTTCGCCTTGTGTTTAGCTCTAGTCTTTATATAGGAACATCTGGCATTTGACGCAGTCGAAACTCAGACGCAGTCGCTGCCCTCTCTGGCAGAGGTAGAGCGGCTCAGAGTAGGGTAGAGGCTTACCTTGCTCTCGTGTGCAATAGCCTAGATAGTGTCTGATGCAGTGTTTGGTACACATCAACTCTGCTCCTGCGACAGGCGTCAGCTCGTATGCTGCTTGCTGCTGTTCATAGCCTAGCTCTTGGTAGTGCTCTCTAGCAAGCCGATTGGATATATTGGCTTTGTAGTCAGCCAAGAGCCGAGGTCGTGGTGGTAGAGTGCTGCGATCTAGATGTTTCATCGCCAGTGTACGTGCACTACGATCTGGGCGTCGGTGCAGCGTCACAGCTCGTAGTAGAGCTTGGGTCGTCATACGCCTTAGCTCACCGAGTATAGATAGAGGTACGAAAGGCGCCTGACCCGAGAAGTCTACTATGCTCTCCTCGGCTACGAAGATGCTATCTCCAAGTTTGCTTATCTCGCTACGCAGACGCTCTTGGTCAAACTTCTTGGCAGGCTCAAGTTCTAGAGCCGTGCTTCTACTCACTCTAAGTCGAGGCATATCGATTAGCCACATCTCTAGTAGAAGCCCCCACGAGAGTTGGGATAATCTGATGCCCACAGGTAAGCGCCTTGAAGCAGAGGGGCTACTCAGTAGGCGCTCGAAAGCCTGATCCTGATTGCGGAAGACACGACTGCCTCGTGGAATGTCGATCGGTCGAGCTGGCTGAAATGCCCCAGATCCGAGAGCACGATTAACATTGACCCCGCCGACTTCCCCGTGAGGGGTGATGTAGAGTAGGCCATCTCCGTTGCTCAGATGCGTAGTGTCGGAGAGCTGATAGACACCCTTGCTACTGCGGGTGAGGGTGCCCAAGTACTCGCCTTGGCTCTTGGGTGAATATGGGTTGATAATGGTATCATTGTGCCTCTGAGGTGTGGCTAGGTGTAGCTGATACTGCGTAAAGCCTCTATTGAAGCTCTTGTATGGGTTGGGCGTAAACTCATAGGTGTGCCGCCCGAGCGATGCCCGTCGGTATAGCTCGGGGTGCTGAGCGATAATACTATCGAGTCTCTGGCGGTAGTGGGCTGTGATGTTTTTGACGTAGCTGATCCCCTTGAGTCGCCCCTCTATCTTGAGCGACGATGCCCCTGCTGCCAATAGCTCCTCTAGTATCTCCGCTCTATTGAGGTCCATGGGCGAGAGTAGATGCTCTTGGCTACGTATGACTTGCCCTTGGCTATCTACGAGATCGTAGGATAGGCGACACTGCTGCGAGCACGCCCCTCTATTAGCCGAGCGTTTGGTTTCCTCCTCCGACAGATAGCATCGCCCACTGTAGCTCACGCATAGGGCCCCGTGTACGAATACCTCTAGTGGGCGGCTAACGGCTGCGTAGATACGTCTTACTTGCTCTACATTGAGCTCACGGGCCAGTACGATTTGTTCAAACCCAAGCCCCTCTAGATGTAGTGCGTCTTCTACCTCTGTTGTGTCGCACTGGGTGCTGGCATGCAGTGGTATAGGGGGGAGATTCATTTTGGTTACGCCCATATCTTGTACGATGAGGGCATCTGCTCCAGCACGCCAAATATCCCAAATAAGGGACTCTACCTCGCTTAGCTCATGGTCATATAAGATCGTATTGAGTGCTACATAGATCCGCACGCCATAGAGATGAGCCTCTTGGGTCAGGCAACGAAGATCCTCGAGTGGCACCCCTGCGGCCGATCGAGCACCAAATTTTGGGGCACCAATGTAGACAGCATCAGCGCCATGCTGTATAGCGGCCCGGGCTGTCTCGAGGTCTTTGGCTGGAGCAAGGAGCTCGATCGGGCGAGGAGATTCGATAGGCATCTTGGATACTGGGCCTTATAGCTTCTCTCCATAGGCAAGGTCGCCAGCATCGCCTAGTCCGGGTACGATGTAGGCCATCTCATTGAGCTTGGGATCTATGGCTGCTACCCATAGATGTACGTTAGCCTCTGGGAATTTGCTCTGCAAATAGTCTACGGCCTCTTGACTTGCGATGATCGATACGAGGTGGATTTCCGTTGGAGTGCCCTTGGTTAGAAGTGCACGGAAGGCTAGCTCCATCGAGCTACCTGTGGCTAGCATAGGATCTACAAGGATGAGTGTCTTGCCCTCTAGGCTAGGGGAAGCGATATACTCGATGAAGATATCGAAGTTGAGGCGATCTTTGTGCTTGCGGTATGCCGATACGAAAGCATTTTCGGCTCGATCGAAGTAGCTGAGGAAGCCTTGATGGAAGGAGAGGCCGGCACGCAGAATAGTCCCTAGTACTATCTGATCCTCAATGAACGCACACTCAGCTACCCCTAGGGGTGTGCGAACGGGACGAAGACTATAGTTGAGTTTTTTGCTGATTTCGTATGCCATGATCTCGCCAACTCTCTCGATGTTGCGGCGGAAGCGTAGAGGGTCGTGCTGTATCTCCACATCTCTCATCTCTGCAACAAAGCGGCTAAGCAGAGAATGCTCTTCAATAAGGTGTCTTACTTGCATAATAATAGTATGTATATCTCTACAAAGGTAAGCAAACTCTTACAGAGCTTGTCGCTCGAGACAATCAATGCAGGGCAACCGCATCAAAATATAAGCTACTGATTATCAATATCCTTTTTTCTGACAATAGAAATTGAGAGCAGTTAAGTTCAAAGATGATGTTGATAATCAATATGTTAAGTGTATAGCCAAAATTTGATGCGGTTGCCCTGAGAGAGGGTTGACGTGAAGACGATAAGTAGGATAAAGTCCAAGGGATGGAGTTTGCATCGATCCATACGAGGATCCTCTACAAGAGATAGAGTGGAAAAGAGATGAGTGAGCATACGACTAAGTTCGGATGAATGTAAAAGAATTCACGAAAATAGCAAGACATTTTTAATGCGTCACCCCTGTGATTGAGCTGGGTCCCCGATATTATGCAGAGTTTTTGGAGTAACTTTGTCTGTCAAGTTGTCAATCGGACAACGAACCTAAGAAATATAAGACTTATTTTGATGGCAAGAATAGTAACTAAAACTGGAGATAAAGGGACGACTGGTATCTTCGCAGGGGAGCGGGTGGCCAAGGACGATATACGCATCGAAGCCAATGGCACGATGGATGAGCTCAATGCCCACTTGGGGCTTATCAGATCGATGATCGACAGCTCAGAGGAGCGGCACACCTTCATCGGCAAACTACAGATGAATATCATGCAGATGATGAGCCTAATTGCCACACCCTATGACCGAAGGTGTGAAAATCCTAATAGCTTCGACCCCGATTGGCTGACTGAATTGGAGGAAGAGGTACAGAGATTAATGCACGAAACGCCCAACAATGGCTTCTTCATCCTCCCCGGAGGTACGCCACTCTCTGCCCAGATGCAGTTAGCACGGACGGTCTGCCGTAGAGCCGAGCGTAGACTCTGGACGCTAAACGGGCAGGATCCCCTCCCCGAGGGGCTAATCCCTTGGGTCAATAGGCTCAGCGATTATCTATTCGTTCTAGCTAAGTGGGAGATGAACCACCAAGACTGGCCAGAGGATGTATGGCAGTCTTTTGCCTATAAACGTAAGAAGAAAACAGATGAAAGTAAGTAATCGCCCCCTGCGCCCCCTAATGTTTGTGGGGACTGGTAGTGATGTAGGCAAGAGCATCATCGCTACTGGTCTGTGCAGAATACTATTGCAAGACGGCTATCAGCCTGCCCCTTTTAAGGCGCAGAATATGGCACTCAACTCATTCGCCACCCCCGAGGGGCTAGAGCTTGGGCGCGCCCAAGCCGTTCAAGCAGAGGCGGCAGGTATCTCGCCCCATACGGATATGAATCCCGTACTGCTGAAGCCCAGTAGCGATAGGCGCAGCCAGATCGTACTCAACGGCCGAGCGATCGGCGACCAAGATGCCTACGAGTACTTCCGCACGGTCGGTAGAGGCGAATTGAGGGGCGAAGTGCATGCAGCCTTCGATCGGCTCTCGGCACGGTATAACCCAATCGTGATGGAGGGAGCAGGCAGCATCTCGGAGCTAAACCTACAGAAGTCCGATCTCGTCAATATGTCTATGGCCGAATATGCCGACGCTACTGTGATCTTGGTCGCTGACATCGACCGTGGAGGTGTATTCGCATCGGTCTACGGCTCTATCATGCTCCAGAAACCGGACAACCGCAAGCTCATCAAGGGTATTCTGATCAATAAATTCAGAGGTGATATTCGCCTATTCGACGAGGGCAAACGTATGCTGGAGGAGCTATGTGGCGTGCCCGTAGTAGGCATAGTCCCCTACTATACGGATATACATATCGAGGAGGAAGACTCTGTAGCTCTAGGCAAAAGACACAGACAGAGCCTACAGGGCAAAGTCAATATTGCAGTGGTACTACTGCGCTACATTTCCAACTATACAGACTTTGCACGCCTAGAGCAGGATCCTCGAGTGCATCTATTCTATACAAATAATGTAGACGAACTAGCCGAAGCCGACATCATCATACTACCGGGGAGCAAAAGTACCCTAGCAGACCTCTACGAGCTTAGACGCAATGGCGTCGCCCAAGCCGTAATCTCAGCCCAGCGCGCAGGTAAAACCGTGCTAGGCATCTGTGGTGGCTACCAAATGATGGGTATGGAAGTGCTGGATCCCGAGGGCGTGGAGGGCGAACTACCACGTCTGCCGGGTCTGGGACTACTACCTACCTCAACCACAATGGCGGGGGATAAGATCACGAAGCAGGTTGGCTTCCGCTTCGTCGGGGGTGAGGGCGACTGCATCGGCTACGAGATACACATGGGGCGCACCGTACCTATCGACGGAGCAGTAGCCTCTCCTCTAGCCAGACTGCACGATGGACGTACCGACGGATATAGGCGTGACGACAGATGTATGGGCACTTATCTGCACGGCATCCTAGACAATCCGCCCTTCGTAGACTACTTATTAGCTCCATTCGCCGACAGACTAAGCGGAAAGACCGAGGCCGTAGACTACGATACCTACAAGAATGAACAATACGATCGCTTGGCAGATCACCTACGCAAGCATCTGAACATCGATCTTATCTATCAAATGATGCAAACTAATGGTTAATGGACACGGGGACGATCTACACAAGTATCCCCACGTCAAAGCTAACTTTAGCTCAAACGTCTATTCGGATACCGACAATCGCCCCTTGCTACAGCACCTAGAGCAGTGTATCCCCTCCGTCCTAGGTTCATATCCCGAGCCAGAGCCCTATACGCTACAGGCGGAACTCGCACAGCATCTAGGACTATCGCCCGATGAAGTACTCGTAACTAATGGGGCAACGGAGGCGATTTACCTCATCGCTCAAGCCTTCCCTAGCACTAGGACGAGCTTTGTCGAGCCTACATTCTGCGAGTATCGAGATGCCTCTCTCATCATGGGGCATAGCATCGTGGATTTTGATGCTCGCTTAATCGGGTCACTCCAGATGCTCTGGCTCTGTAGCCCCAATAACCCAACGGGGCAGATCGTAGAGAAAGAGGCGGACTGGATTAGGGAGTACCCCAATACACTCTTCGTCATCGACAGGAGCTACGAATACTTCAGCCAAAAGAATCTGACGGACGAACTACGTACGCACAATGCCATCTACATTCATTCTCTCACTAAGCGCTATCGAATACCGGGGCTTCGCTTAGGATACATCACGGGGCACACGGAAACGCTTGAGCGGATCAGAGCCGTCAGACAACCGTGGTCTGTGAATGCTTTAGCCATTGAGGCGGGGCGATGGATCGTGCATAATCGATTGCCCGAAACAATAGATCGAACCAGACTATGGGAAGAAACCGATCGACTGGCACGTGCTATTAGTTTAATAGAAGGGTACGAAGTCACTCGAACTGATACGCACTTTATGTTAATTCGCACACCTCACAGAGCCAATCTGCTAAAGAAGTGGCTAGCTCGGCAGCACCATTTGCTCGTAAGAGATGCGTCCAACTTCCACACGCTAACGCCTAACCATATCCGAATAGCTACTCAAACCCGAGAGGAGAATGATTGCTTAATTCGGGGACTAAGGGCTTATCAGGGTAAAGCTCTGGGTTGAGATAGCCTGCGCTCCAAGAGGAGACCGTTGCACGACATTTTGTCTCTTTTCGGTTAGATTCATTTTATATACATCTGATTATTAACATCTTTAATATACAATTAACTGTATCAACACGTCCACAAATGGAGAAAATGCCGTGCAACGGTTTCATAAGACGATTTAGCCGTGTCCAAGGACATATTTATCTCGATTACGCTCTATGGCAGCTAGAATTTATGTACCTTCGTCCTAACTTAAAACAAGCTAAAGATGAAGAAATTACTTTGCTACTGCTTAGCCCTAGCTCTACTGGGAGGTAATGTACTGGCCGCACAGAGGGTCCAAACTAAGCACTCGCACTACTACGAGCAACGAGTGAGCCACTTCCGCTCCTTACCTGTGAAGAACAAATGTATTCTCTTCCTTGGTGATAGCATCACAGATGGTGCTGAGTGGGGAGAGCTACTCTCGAGAAAAGATATTCTCAATCGTGGCATCAGTGGCGACACCTCTGCTGGCGTACTAGATAGAATTGATGAGGTCGTACGGCACCAACCCAAGAAGCTATTCATACTCATTGGTGTCAATGATATCGCCAAAGGAGTCGGTGCAGATATTGTCTGCCAAAATATTTTCTCCATACTGCAGTATGTCCGAGAGCACTCTCCCAAAACTCAGATCTATGTGCAGAGCATACTGCCCGTGAATGATCGCTTTACGAAGTTTGCCACATTGATGCAGAAGGCTTCGCTCATACCACTAATCAACAAGGTACTAGAGAATAATGCCGAGCGCTATCAGTACACATATATTGATCTATACACCCGCATGGCAGATGGTGCGGGGAAGCTGAGGGAAGAGTTTACCAACGACGGGCTACACTTGCTACAACCCGGCTATAAGCATTGGGCTGAAGTAATCCGTAAGTATCTCAAGTAAGACTCTAATCTTCGAAAATCGAAATAAAGCGAGAGGCTACCGCTGCTGGAATACAGAGCGGTAGCCTCTCGTTTTGTCTAGTCCAAGGCTATTCGGCCGATGGAGCAATGCAACAACAGAAAGCTGGGATTAGATTTCTATCCCCAAAGCCATTATCGATACGAGCTACATTGATCCAGAACTTATTATCCTTGAGGTATGGTAGTGGATAGGCTGCCTTACTACGGCTATAGCTATGCGTCCATTCGTCCGCTACGACCTCGTATTCTGGGTGTGGAGCATTCTTGAGCACATTGTCCTCTGCATCCACTTTGCCTTCCTTCACTTCTTGGATCTCCTCCCAGATCTTGAGCATTACCTCTAAGAATCGGTCGATTTCCTGCTTGCTCTCACTCTCGGTAGGCTCAATCATCAGAGTACCATGCACGGGGAAAGACAAGGTAGGTGCATGATAGCCATAATCCATCAAGCGCTTGGCGATATCGCTCTCATCTACACCTGTAGTTTCACGTAGCTTACGGCAATCCAAAATCAGCTCATGACCTACACGACCCGTAGCCCCCGTATAGACGATACCATAGGTATCCTTGAGGCAGGTAGCCATATAGTTCGCACTAAGGATAGCCGTACGAGTAGCTTTCTCTAGGCCTGATGTGCCAAGTAGGCGAATGTATGCATAGCTCACTACATCGACACCAGCACTACCATAGGGAGAGGCAGCCACGACATTGTCATGCACTCCAATCTCCTGCCACTGACTATGCGTAGGCAGATAAGGCTCTAGAGCTCGTGTAGCACAAATAGGACCACTACCGGGACCACCACCTCCGTGAGGGATAGCAAAGGTCTTGTGCAAATTGAGGTGGCACACATCGGCACCAATGAAACCGGGATTAGTCAAACCAACCTGAGCATTCATATTGGCTCCGTCCATATACACCATAGCACCACAGTCGTGAATACGCTTACATAGGTCAATGATATTTGTTTCGAAGATACCGTGGGTACTTGGGTAAGTAATCATCATAGCCGCCAGATGGTCACGATGCTCCTCGCTCTTCTTCATAAAGTCCTCCCAGTCCACATTACCACGTTCGTCCGATGCGACTACAACACACTCGTATCCACATTGGGATGCACTGGCAGGGTTAGTGCCGTGTGCCGAGGCTGGTAGTAGCACCTTGTTGCGGTGTCCCTGACCATTAGCTTCGTGATACGAACGGATAGCACGTAGACCTGCGTATTCCCCTGCTGCACCAGAGTTCGGCTGTAGAGATACGGCTGGCAAACCTGTGATTATCCCTAGAAGTCCCTTGAGATTCTCGAGCATCTCCATCGTTCCCTCAACCTGATCGGCTGGAGCGTATGGGTGTACATTGCAGAAAGCAGGGTTGCTCAGCGGAAGCACTTCGCTAGCGGCATTGAGCTTCATGGTACATGAGCCGAGAGAGATCATCGAGTGAATGAGCGAAATATCCTTACGCTCTAGACGCTTGATGTAGCGCATCATCTCTGTTTCTGTATGATACTTATTGAACACCTCGTAAGTAAGGAACTGTGAGGAGCGCAAGAACTTACGGTCTACGGCAATGCTATGCTCGGAGTACTCGCCATCGTAGTTGCTCTCCTTGCCAATAGCCTCGCCGAGGATGTAGCATAGCACGCCCAGATCTGATGGGAGGGTCGTTTCGTCTAGGCTGAGCATCACCCCCCCTGTATGAGGGTAATAGAAATTAACCCTACACTCCTCGGCGATGCTACGCACCTTCTCGACACTAACGCCCTCTGGTAGCTCTACGAAGAGCGTATCGAAGTAGTTGCTATGGCGTACCACATAGCCAAGATCCTTTAGGCGAGCTGCGATATAGCTTGCGAACGAATGCACACGGCGAGCAATATGCTTGAGCCCCTCTGGCCCATGGTAAACAGCATAGAAACTACTCATCGTGGCAAGCAGAGCCTGAGCTGTACAGATATTACTTGTAGCCTTCTCTCTCTTGATGTGCTGCTCTCTGGTCTGCAGAGCCAAGCGGTAGGCGTCCTTACCCATGCGGTCTTTACTCATACCGATGATACGGCCGGGCAAAGTGCGCTTGTACTCCATGCGACAAGCGATATATCCTGCCGATGGGCCACCGAAATACATAGGTACACCAAAGCGCTGAGCCGAGCCGAAGACAACATCTGCCCCCCACTCTCCCGGAGGCGTCAGTAGGACAAGGCTGAGCAGATCTGCCGCTACTGCTACCTTGGCATCGGCTGCGGTAGCTCGTGCTACGAAGTCGGCATAGTCACAGACCTCTCCCTCGGCGTTGGGGAACTGTACAATCGCCCCAAAGACAGCCTCTGTGAACTCAAACGTACGGTAGTCCCCTACGACGACCTCCAAGCCCTGAGGAATAGCACGTGTGAAGATCACGTTGCGTGTAGACTCAAACACCTGCTCGTCCACAAAAAGCACATTGGCTTTAGCTTTGGCCTTGGGTTTACTGCGCTCATTGTAGAGGAGCAATGCAGCCTCAGCCCCCGCAGTAGCCTCATCGAGTAGTGAGCAGTTGCTTAGTGGCAGCCCAGTCAAGTCCGTGATGACGCTCTGGAAGTTGAATAGCGCCTCAAGACGCCCCTGAGAGATCTCGGCCTGATAAGGTGTGTAGGAGGTGTACCAGACGGGATTCTCAAGTACGTTGCGTAGTACCACGGGGGGCGTTACGCAGTCGTACCAGCCACGACCGATGTAGGAGGTAAAGACCTCATTCTTGGAGGCGAGGTCTGCGATATGCTCGGCAAACTCACGCTCGGTCATAGCCTCTGGGAGATCGAGAGCATGTGGGAGGCGAATGTTGGCAGGCAACGTGCCAGCAATCAGCTCGTCGATGGACTTAACGCCGATCTTCTGGAGCATCTGTGTGGCTTCGAGCTCACTAATCCCAACATGTCTGAGAGAGAAGTCGTTTGTGTTCATTGTTTTTTTTAGGATTATTTGAAGTAGGGGTTATAATTGGCTTCGTGTCCAATCGAAGTACCATCTCCATGTCCAGTGTAGACAATGGTCTCGGCTGGTAGAGTAAGCATATTGGCACGAATGCTGTTGATCAAATTGTTGTAGCTACCGCCCCAAAGATCCGTACGACCAATGTCCTCGTAGAAAAGCGTGTCGCCTGCAATCACGAAGCCTGCCTCTGCACAGTAAAACACAACGTGGCCGGGCGAGTGCCCCGGCACATCGAGTACTTGTAGGGTGGTATGCCCAAAGGTAAGTCTATCTCCATGTGAGATGGGGCTATATAGATCGGCAGGTAAATCTTCGTACTTGATGTTTAGCCCAAAGAGTCTAGCCTGCTCGCTAGGGCGTGGCTGGTCGGTAAGCTCTCGAGGGTGGCAGTAGGCCCTCATCTCTGGCCACTGCTTCATAGCCCAAGCGTTGCCCCAAGCGTGGTCAAAGTGCAGGTGCGTATTGAGTAGTAGCTTGGGGGTGAGGCCATGGGTCTGGCAGTACTGAGCCAGTATGCTCTCCTCTCGAGCATCCATACAGCCACAGTCTACGATTGCAGCCTCTCCTGTCGCATCGTATAGGAGATACGTATTCTCCTGAACGGTATTGAATGTAAAGACTTTAATTCTCGTCATAGGTTGATTATAGAGGTAGATAGACTACCTTCTTCGTCTTGAAGTATTCTTCGTCGAAGGTCGGATACAGATCATGTACCTCGACGATGTTTTTGTATTTGCGTATCTCGCTCTGTAGCTCACCCCCCTTGAGGCAGATCAGCCCATTGGGCATACCATTGCGCTGCTCATGATGCACAAGACGGCGAACCATCGGCTCTAGTTCATCGAGGCGCATCACTGCCCTACTGACTACGAAGTCGAACTGCTCCTTGATTTGCTCACCTCGGCCATGCAAGGTGCGGACATTCTCGAGTCCAAGGGCTTCGGCTACGGCTGTCGCGACCTTGATTTTTTTGCCAATGCTATCCACTAGTAGAAACTCTACCTCGGGGAACATAATAGCCAAAGGGATACCGGGGAAGCCACCACCACAGCCAAAGTCAAGTACCCGAGTTCCGGGCTTGAAGCGTATCATCTGTACGATGCCAAGCGAATGCAAGACATGATGTGGGTAGAGCTGGTCAATATCCTTACGCGAAATCACATTAATCTGAGCATTCCAATGGCGGTAGAGCTCGTCAAGTCGAGCATACCGATCTTGCTGCTCATCGGTTAGGTTGGGGAAATATCTGTCAATAATTGTCATAAACCATATCTAAGTCTTATACGTACGCCTCCAAAATACTCCCAGAGCGTAGGATAGAGCTAAGCAAATCGTATGGGATCTGCACGATAATCTGCCCCATAGAATAGGGAGCTATCTCGTATGTATTGTAGCAGTAGATCATCTCCGCATCTGTGAGGTAGAAGTTGCCATTGGCCGATATGTCGCTCACTGAGAAGAATCCCTCCTGCTCCAACTCTTCGTCCGAGGAAACATTGTACTGATGCATCAGCCTCTGCCGAATAATTTGGTCAAGGGCATCTTCGTAGCCCTCGACAAACAAGTCTGTTTCGCTCAAAGATCTACCCGTGGCTCGATCCAAGCAAATATGAGCCGTACCATAGTACCCATGGGCTCCTCCAGCATAGGTGTACTGCGACATCGTCACGGACACTAGGTACTTGTCTTGATAGACGAACTCATTGCTCTGTCTAAACTCCCACGGAATACGTTCGCTATCTACCTCTTGCAGCGAATCGACTGGCTGTGCCTCTATCATAAAGTCCTCTCGCACCTGATCACGATATACCTTAACAAGTTCTCGAGGAGAGGTAAGCCCAGCCACTAAATCACTAGAAAAAATCTGACGAGCCAAAGCATTGGCCAATAGAGTATCTCCCAGTGGATAAACATATTGAAGCGAGAATCGCATACTTGATCCCAGACTATCGTCCCCTGCAAGAAAAACCTCTTGGCTGACGATAGTATCTAGCTGTAGCAACTCATTGCTCACTCTAGAGGAAGCCCTGTCGGTACACGAGGGTAACGACAGAGTACTCGCCAGACCTAAGCCTACAAGCGAGGAGGTGATCAACTTCTTTATTTGCATTGTTTCTGTACCTAAGTGAACTCCCTGTGTAGGGAGATGTAACTTGTTGAGCAAATATACAAAAAAATGGAACACCTAGTCAAACCATATAGACGACATCAATAACCCTCACTTAAAGAACTATTATCATCTATACATCAACACTTTAAGGCACACACTCCTCTACCCGAAGTATTCCTCAAGGGGAGGTAGCTAGCCCCCTACTCCGCTCCCTCCAAGCTACACGACGCAGCTCTGAGCAAAACGCTCCAGCTCGGCAATAACCTCTTCATTGTCATCTGTTATCGAGAGGATTATATGATTGAGTTTTCCAGAGGTTGAGAGCTCCTCGATGAGAGGATAGATAGGCTTGTTCTCCGTCCAATAGGCTTTGTCTAAGAAAATCATTGGACTAGCTATACCGTAGCTGATGTAGTGATTCTGTGCGAGGTCTTGGAATATCTCCTGCATCGTGCCAGCACTCCCCGGCGAATAAATAACACCCCCTCTGGCTACTGCCAGCAGGCCCTCCTCTCTGATGCTATTGGCAAAGTATTTGGCTATCTGAGTTGCGAAGGGAGTTGCCAACTCATGCCCATAGTGCCAAGTGGGTATGCCTAGGCTATCGTACCCGAGCCTAGGGAAACGCTCCATGACCTCAAAGGCTGTCTTGAGCCAGTGCTCATCATCATACTTTGGAGCCACCGAGAGTATCGCCAACGCCTCGTCTAGTGCCTCCGGGCTACGGCCTGCCATCCATGCCCCTAGGTGAGTAGCCTCCATAGCACCGGGGCCACCACCCGATAGCATCAGGTATCCTCGCTCGGTGAGCAGACTAGATAGCTGGGCAATCTGGCGAAACATCGGAGAGGTTCTACTCAGCCCATGCCCACCCATGATGGCTACGACTTGATGCGGCGGGTAGGAGGCTAGTAGCTTGGAGAGGTTCTCCGATATGGAGTGGTCGTGCAGGGTCTGTGAGAGGGAGTCTAGTAGCGACTGGCGCTTGGTTGAGGCAATATAGTAGTCGTAGACAGCTTTGTCGTAGCAGGCGGCGTATGAGTCAGGGTTATATCGATCATACCCCTCATAGAGCGAGAGCCCAGTGTATAGACTCTGCGGATAGGTCTTGTAAGGGACATCGAGCGAGGGGAAAATATGGTTATGCTCATACAGATGAAGCATCAAGCTCGGCGACATCTTGCACCCAAGGAATAGACAATCTTGCCAGTCTATAGCAAGCATCTCTCGCTCGATCGTCGTCAAATCGAGGCCTTGGAAAGCCACAGAGCTCACAGACTCACTTTTAAGGAGATCTCTAAGCTCAGTTAGGTTTTCGTATAGTTTCATTTACGTTGGTAGTTTGTATCTCTATAGCTCAAAGATACCTAATTGGTTTCATTAGTCTACCTTACCCCTGTATCTATCGCAGTCCGATAAATATCTCGAAGGATTAAGATTTATATTTTCGCACATATTTCAGAATGTTGGTGGGCAACTGCTCTCCCACTTGGGACAAAAGTAGTAAACCTCGTATTTGCCCCCTAGCAGGCTCCAGACGGTGCTCTGCCTTGTTTGGGGACTACCCCCCAGCTCAACCCAAAGATCCGCTCTGAGAGCGTCTTGCGCAAGTTAATATAAATCAGATAAATACAAACGATCAATTAGCGATTTAGTGTCTATCTAGCATAATCTAAAGGTTTTCTTCCCACCAATTGAGACCATTGCACGGTATTTTGCCTCTTTTCGGTTAGACATATTGCATATATCCCTGATTATTACTATTTTCAGTATGTAATTAAATGTGTCGACATGGCAACTAAACCAACCGAACCAGCTCCGAGCTTCCTACAAGTATATACTCAGGTTCGTCGCGACCGGATGAAGCACTCCTTTCTCCGCCAAATCAATGCTTGCGT
>NZ_JRAR01000055.1:0-31658 GCF_000768935.1 Porphyromonas sp. COT-290 OH860
GCAGCCAAATAAGCACAAAATGCCCGACCTTGTAGCCCATTGCTCACAAGGTCGGGGTAAAGGGGGAGGATACCCAAGTTGAAAAACACTGCCTCAAGCAGCAAAAAATGACTCTAGAGAACTGAAGCATCGAAGCGATTCATTGCGCAATAGTCTCATTCAAGGCTCCCAAAGCCGCTCAAACACTCAAAAAACACCGAGAAAGATACAAGAAACTTTGAGCGGTGCATTGCGCAATAGTCTCAAAAAGAGCATAGACTTACGCCGAACTCACGTTAATCAGCTCTTTTCCATAAACTTGAAGGCAGGCATAGAGAGACTGAAGTTCAATGCGTTGGAGTACTCTTTCGAAAGTATCTACGCTCGGACAGCCATTGGGCAATTCAACCAGTGGGCGAAGAGATTCTCCACGCTCTAAGCAAAGTTCATGCATGGACTCATAATCCTCGCCTCCAAACAAATAACTCGCTAGTGCAATAACCAAAATATCGCTCAACTTATGCTTGCAACGACCCACAACGCGAGGGTCTATTACCATCGAAAAATAATCGCGTACATCCATACACCAAAGATAGCCTTATTTTGATGCGGGGACCCTGTATCAAACAAACAAATTAAATCAGCAAAGCAACATTTCACTACATTTGTAGCGGTGCACTTTTGTTTGACAATATCCAGATATGAAGATAATTCGATTGATTTGCTTGTATTGGCTTGGTTTGTTGCTCGCTCAAGGGACAAACCTGAAGGCGCAGAGCCATTACAAACCTGATATACTCGGCGAGCCGTACGAGAGCCGAACTATTAGCTTGCCCGATGACTATAGCGGTCCCGTGGAGGCGACGCTCATTCGCCACAAGCTGGATAGACGCTTTGCTCGTGCTGTGCTGTATATCCATGGCTACAATGATTACTTTTTTCAGGCGGAGCTAGGCGATAGTATTGTCAGGCATCGGTACAACTTCTACGCCCTAGACCTGCGCAAGTATGGGCGTTCCCTTCGCCCCGGACAGAGAGCTTTTGAGTGTCGTGATGTGCGTGAGTACCAAGCTGAGATCTCTCTAGCACTCGAACTGATGCGCAAGGAGGGGCACAGCGAGATCTATCTCATGGCACACTCTACGGGCTGTCTCATCTCTGCCCTCTATCTGCACGACACGAGAAATAAGGACGGCATTCGAGGCCTAATCCTCAATAGCCCTTTTATAGATTTCAATTCGACCGCATTCAACGAGCGTTTCCTCTTGCCCCTAGTAACTTCTGTCGCTTGGCTCGTTCCTAATATGGTGATTATCCCCCCCTCCAAGCCAAACGAATATGACCACTATAGTAGTAGTCTGCTCAAAACAGCGCATGGCAAGTGGAGCTACCGCACCGATTGGAAGATGCCACAGGGCTATCCGATCCGTACCTCGTGGCTACGAGCTATTAAGCGTGGACATAGACGAGTACAAGCGGGCTTAGATATTCAAGTGCCTATCTTGCTTATGAGTAGCGGTGCTAGCATACGTCCTCGAGCAGGGCAGTGGGAGCCTCGCTATGGTAAGGCTGATTTGGTGCTTGATGTGGAGGACATGTGGCGCTATGGCTCTCGACTAGGTCGAGAGGTACACTTCGCCAAGATTCCCAATGGGATACATGACCTATTCCTCTCGCCCGATGATCAAGCCCGTACGATGGCCTACGACACCCTTTTCTTCTGGCTCAGAACGCAGGAGCGCAGAGATATTGCCAATGGCCGCCCCGTCGTAGAGCGTGCGATCGAGGACCACTCCGTTACATCGGTTGATAGCCTCGGAGGCAAGGTCAATATCAAGTTCCCCATACTCTACCAAGAGCCCAAATAGCCCTCGATGATACAAGACTTCGACATACGTGAGAGCCAACGAGAGCAAGAGGCTGACCATGCCCTTCGCCCTCTCTCATTCGATAGCTTTAGCGGACAAGACAAAGCCGTAGAGAACCTCAAAATCTTCGTCGAGGCCGCACGTATGCGCCAAGATGCCCTAGACCATGTGTTGCTCTATGGCCCTCCGGGGCTGGGCAAAACCACACTCTCGCATATCATTGCCAATGAGCTAGGGGTGGGGATCAAGATCACCTCGGGCCCCGTCTTGGATAAACCCGGGGATTTGGCTGGTCTGCTGACTTCTCTTGAGCCCAATGATGTGCTGTTCATCGACGAGATCCACCGCCTAAGTCCAGTGGTAGAGGAGTATCTCTACTCGGCTATGGAGGACTACCGCATAGATATCATGCTAGACAAAGGGCCTAGCGCTCGTTCGATACAGATTGACCTCAATCCGTTCACCCTAGTTGGGGCTACCACACGTAGCGGTCTGCTCACGGCTCCCCTGCGTGCTAGATTTGGGATCAATCTACACCTTGAGTATTATGATAAGGATACCTTGGCGGGCATTCTGATGCGTTCTGCTCGGATTCTACAGACCCCCTGCGCCCCAGAGGCGGCGGTTGAGGTCGCTGGCCGTAGCCGAGGTACGCCACGTATTGCCAATGCGCTACTACGCAGAGTCCGGGACTTTGCCCAAGTCAAGGGGACGGGGGCGATAGATCGAGAGATCGCCTGCGTAGCCCTAGAGGCCCTCAACATCGACCGCTATGGTCTAGACTACATAGACAATAAGCTCCTCGGTACGATCATCGACAAGTTTGCAGGCGGGCCTGTAGGGCTCACGACCATTGCCACAGCCCTAGGCGAAGATCCCGGGACGGTGGAGGAGGTCTATGAGCCATTTCTGATCAAGGAAGGCTTCCTCAAGCGTACGCCACGAGGCCGAGAGGTTACAGAGCGTGCCTATGCTCATCTAGGGCGATCGGCCATGCCACGTATGGGCGACTTATTTGACTAATATCTATGTCCTATAAACTTGAGTATGGCCAACCCCCTCAAATCTCTTATTAAGGATACCGCCGTCTACGGACTTAGCTCTGTGGTTGGGCGGTTTCTTAATTGGTTGCTCACGGCACTTTATTCTCGTATCCTCTTTACGGGCGAGTTTGGTGTGATGACGAATCTCTATGCCGTGATAGCACTGCTGCTCATCGTCCTGACCTATGGTATGGAAACGAGCTTCTTCCGTTTCTCTTCGACGCATGAACGACCCAGCTTGGTCTACTCCACAGTATTGCGTGCCATCGGTGCGACTTCGGCTCTCTTTCTGATTTTGGGCTTGATTTTTCTCTCTCCCATCACGGCCTATCTAGGGCGAGAGGGAGATGAGGGGCTTGTAGCGATGCTACTCGGCATTGTCGCTCTAGATGCTTTCGCTACCATACCGCTCGGCTACCTGCGTTACGCCCAGAGGCCGTGGTGGTTTATGGGAGTACGTATGGGCTTTATCCTCCTGACTATTTTGCTGACCCTTTTGGCTTTCTACGGCCTGCCTTGGCTGGCGGAGGGTTTCCCGAGCCTCTTCGGTGGCTGGGAAATCTCTGGGCATGGCTTGTACTACATCATGGGGATTAATCTCATTGGCAATATCGTCCAGATTTTGATGCTCTCTCCTACGTTTAAGCATGCTTGTGATGGCTTCGACTGGGGGCTGCTCAGGCGTATGCTCAGCTATGGCTGGCCGATTCTCTTGCTTGGCTTGGTGGGCAGCTTCAACAACCAAGCGGATAAACTACTATTCCCTCGCCTCTTTGAGGATAGAGCTCTGGGTGAGTCGGAGCTTGGCATCTATAGTGCTTGCTACAAGATTGCCGTCATCATGATTCTCTTCACACAGGCGTTTCGCTACGCTTACGATCCGTTCGTCTTTGCCCGTAGCAAAGAGGGAGGCGAGTCGGCTAAATCTGCCTATGCTGTGTCGATGAAGTACTACATCATCTTCACGCTATTCATCTTCCTTGGCGTGATGTCTACTCTCGAGATACTGCAGTACTTTGTAGGGCCCGACTTCAGAGGTGGTCTGGCTGTGGTACCGTGGGTAATGGCTGGGCAACTTCTCTTCGGTATTTACTTCAATCTCTCCCTCTGGTACAAGCTCACAGACCGAACCTATTGGGGAGCTATCCTCTCGGTGGTTGGCTGCATTTTGACAGTGCTGATCATCGTGCTTGGTACACCGCATTATAGCTATATGGCTTGCGCTTGGGCGAGCGTCGTGTCCAATGGCGTGATTACACTACTCTCTTACTTCTTAGCTCAGAGATACTATCCTATTCGCTACGAATTGGGGCGGATAGGGCTATACGTAGGGCTAGCTCTAGGCCTGCTTCTAGCCGAATGGCTACTGGCCGAGTATGTGACCGACTATGTTTGGGTAACGCTACCCTTCAACCTGCTGATGTGCCTTGTTTACCTACTTGTCGTGCTGAAGCTAGAGCTCCCGAGCGGAGGGCTAAAGCCACTACTGGCAAGGTTTAATAAGCGTTAAATTCCCGATCCCTAAATTTATATTTTAGACCATCTCTCTGCAGATTGATGGGACGATGTGCATAAGTAGTGGATAACTTGTGCAGACCTCGTATTTGCCATCTAGGAGGCTCTACACGGGGGTCGATCTGTTTGGAGCGCTACATCCCTAGTCTAGGGGAGATCGTTGGTTAGAATGGATTTTTGTAATGCGTTCATATAGTTGTATATAGATGTCTATTTCCTGCGGATTGATATGTTTGAAGCTCATTCTCTACTATTTCTTCCCATCAATTTTCTCGAATTGATGGACACATCGCAGTGGATTAGTCCATCAATCCGATCAAATCAGTCCTTCGATTTTTCAGTACACTTTACCACAAAAGAGACTATTGTGCAATGCGCCGCTCAAAGTTTCTTGTATCTTTCTCGATGTTTTTTGCGTGTTTGAGCGGCTGTGGGAGCCTTGAATACTATCCCCCTATCCCCATCCCTGAGGGAAATTTCCCTCAGGGATGGGGATTTTACGGTTATTTGGCAGCTTCAAGCACAAAATGCCCGACCTTGTAGCCCATTGCTCACAAGGTCGGGGTAAAGGGGGGAGGATACCCAAGTTGAAAAACACTGCCTCAAGCAGCAAAAACACGACTCGAAAGAACTGAGGTGGCGAAGGGGGTATTGTGCAATAGTCTCAACATACAGTGGATTTGAGGCTAGAATAGATGATGGCTAATGACGAAAATAGTTTAGGGGCTATGGAGGAATACACGTTCCTCCATAGCCCCTAGGCTATTGTTGGGCGGATTGCTCTACGTTAGTACTACAGTTTTATGGTCTGCTTAGAGCCATCTGTGTAGGTTAGGCGTAGGACGATGCGCTGCGTCTGTGCCGATACATTCAATACGAGCTCATCTGCTGGGCCATGAGCTGCAGATATCAGTTGGCCAGAAAGGCTATATGCCTCGGCTAGAAGTAAGCTAGGAGCCGATACTACCACTTCATTGCCTCGGCGATAGGTGTAGGCGTTGGGCTTGACCTCTTCCGTCGGTAGGATTTGCTCCTCCGTTTTGGGCGTAGCGAAGAGTCGCACTTCTAGGTTCTGTCCTCCACGTGTAGAGAGGAATAGGCGTGTACCGTAGTCACGAGGCTTACTTGCTAGCTTTTGACGGTCAATAGATACCGATAACGTACCACCTGTGGCAGGTAGAGTGGGCTTATCTAGCTTGAAGACCTGTGGGCTATTATTGGCCGATATCATCATCGTGCGTACGCTCTCACGTGCGTTCTTTGTCGTTACCTCTAGATCGAGAGGGCTAGATTGCAGCTCAAAGAAAGCTAGGAGCTTCTTGTCCACGCTGATTACGGCGTTGTCCTCCCGGCCCCAACTGAAGTCATCGAGCAGATATACGGTGCTCGTTTCGTTCGCTCCCAGTGGAGATTGGAGTGCGAAGATGACGACAAACTCCTTTAGGTTGTCCAAGCCTTCGTATTCGTTGAGCTTGAGCAAGTAGTCGTACCAGACACGTTCGTTGAGTTTGCCTCCGGGGGTAATCTGTTCGATAGGCAGGAGTAGTACCTGACCAATTTTACCACCCTGCACTGGTGCTATGTAGACGAAGAATTTATCTTGCTCGAGAGCCGTCTGCTTGAATAGGCGGAATGTCAGTTCCTTCGTCTTAGCCTCTTCGTAGCTCAGTAGAGGGGACACGAGGAATGCTGTTAGCTCTTGCTCTCCTTGAGGAGTAGCCTTGTAGAGTGTTACCTTGGCTACATCTTCGTCGTTGAGTGTGCCGGAGTCTTGCATGCGCTGCTGATACGATACCCAAGGGCGATTGCCTGCGAAAGCGAGGTTACGCCAGCCGTCGATAGAGAGAGCACCATGGTGTAACTCGTTGTCGAAGCTCTCCACGAGGCGTGCTTGTGCTTTGTCTTTGGAGAAGTCTACTAGATCAACAAGGGAGCTGTGCGTGAGGCGTCCGCTTGCGGGTGATGGCTCGATGCCAACTTCGGTGATGGAGAATACGCCCTCGGCAGAACCTGAGTTCGTACGTACGAGGCGGAAGGTTGTAGGTTGGTGCGAATTGACAGTGTAGGTCTGCTCCTTGTCTGCTTTGACGGCTTTAGGTTCGCCGACACGTTGCCAAGATCCTCCATGGTCGTAGCTTACTTCAAGTGCTAGCATAGCATTGTCTGCTGCGTATGCGCCAGCCTTAACCTTGATAGAAGCGATACCATTGGGGAAGTCCTCGCTGTAGATTAACCCATCGGCGAAGCCGCCCTCGTAGCGTAGCTCTGCTGCATCGCCGTAGAAGAAGATTTCTTGAGTCTCGCCGTCGTAGATCGAGTTGTTGCGCATCGTCCAGATGCCTTTGTCGAACCAGTAGTAGCCCAGTGCCTCCATATCGGAGTAGCGTGTGTTGCTTGCATTGGGGAACTTCCGCTTGGAGAATTTCTCGCGCCAGCCAGCCTCGCCTTGCTTCACGATACCCTTGAGAGGAATGCGCTTAGTTTGGAACATAGGAGATGAAATCACGAGATGCGCCTCCGTAGTACCTACCTTGGAGCTTCTGAACCCGATATTAATTTTGGTGTCATTGACGCCAATATGTAGGTTGAGATTAGGAAATTCCTTTTCAAAGTAAGGAACGTTAGTTCGGTTGATCGTGAAGCCTTGCCCCGATGGTTCGATAGCTATCTTAACCTCGTCAATCATATTCTCGAAGTCTAATTCGATCTCTTGGGATACGTTGCCCGGAGCGCCTAGGTTGTAGACAAAGTCTGCAATAGGCTGTGGCTTGACCGTAACGCTGGGTGGATTCTTGGGGTCGATTGAGTAGACCTGTAGAGGGATGTTGATTTTCTGACCAGCACCATTGTCGATGCTCGCTTGTGAGTGTTGACTGCCACGAGGTACTTTGCCTGCTGTCGTTGGCTTGCAGGTAATGGCAAGATCTACCACATGACTACCCTTGTCAATTTGCTCAAGGTTTGTTGAGAAAGGGATCCCCTCCGTCAGCTCAATCTTGCGTGCTGTCTGCTGATTGTAGCTCTGCACAACATAGTTTTGCGTCAGACTCTTGCCAACCTCTACCTCAATGAAGCGAGTGACCTGAGGCAGTACGCTCACGAATGGAGTAGGGTTGTCCTGCTTACGGAAGCTAAAGTCGTCTAGGCGAATGTTGCTCTGCTTATTAACTTCGATAGCAAAGCGGAAGCGCTTAGCACCCTCTGGGAGTCTTGCACGGAAGCGCAGAGTACCCCAGCTGCGCATATGTGAGAACCAGAGCTTATCGTTGTTGATGAACTTCTTTTCGCTCTCGGTTGTAATCTCCTTGCCCGAAGCGTCTAGCCACTTCATTGCCAAGCGAAGTGCGCCCTCTTCTTTGGACCCAAGCTCAACAGAGTAGTGTAGTAGGCCCTCGAACTCATCGCCTGCCTTGTAGTCGCTGGTTAGGTCAATGATCTGCTCGAGTAGCCCTAGAGCATCTGTTGTCTGGATCCGTACGGCATGTCCCGTATTGGAGTTGTATGTATCGCGCCCCGATAGCTGGGAGCTTTGACCTAGAACGGTCCATTTCGTTGGCTTATCGCCATTAAACTCATATAGGAATTCGTCCTTGAGTAGCTCGGGGTTGGTGTTCTCCCCCGGGTCTTGCCCTTGCTGAGCATCTAGGGCCAGTGGTGATAGGATTAATATCGCTATCAGCCACAAGTAGGTGTGAAATCTCTTCATAACCTTCACTTGATTTGTTTATGGTGAATACTCTGAATAATACAATGCTTCGACAAAGAAAGTCAAATTGATATAATGAAACGATAAAACTAACTAATTATATTGATAGATTAAGTGAATAACCATATTGATAAACTAAGTGAAATTTATGTTTTACGTGCGTGTTATTCTATCTGATTGTCTCTACCTTTGACTAGTTTATCTGTTCTATCCTATGCTACGCTCTAGCTTGATCGCTATCTGTTTTCTCTTTTCCCTGACGATCGCTCGAGGTCAAGACAATGTTGGGCTCCGTTTGTTTGGCCTAAGTATTCACCCACACTCGGAGGCAGAGAATGCAGCGATTATGCCTCTTAGACTAGATCCTCAAGCCTATCTAGTGCAGAATCTAGGTGCAATCCTCTCCTACGAAAAGGCTATCTATCGGGATATTTTTACCTCCAAGCTGGCCTTAGCTCTCTACTCAGATTGTGCGGCTCGTCTAGGTGGATTTATTCATATAGGCCTTAGAGGGCGGGTGTTCAAAGTAGGGCAGCATAGCCTCTATGGAGGACTAGGCCCTACATTGATCTTCCGTCGAAACTGGCTAGAGCTAGAAGGCTACAAGGATCAGAAGCTCTTCAAGGGGGCGAAGGGTGATCGCTTCCAGTATCTATTTCTCTGGTATGGAGGAGAGTTTGACTACCGCTACCAAATCAACCAACGCCTTGATACAGTCGTTAGCCTAATCCCGGGTTACCCAGACCTCATCAGCCTATCAATCGGCATCAACTATCGACTATAAGTAATGTGCAATGTCGGTGTGGCATAACACACAAGCTACTCAAATCAGTCGCAACATTTGCTCTGCACGATCAGCCGTCTTGGTACAGCCGAGGTAAAGGCTGCTCTCGGCTTACGCAAGCCTAGCATTGTGCATGCTCTGAAGAGCTTAAAAGGCGGTGTTTCATAATGCACAAACTGCAGTGTTGCTTGCGACATTTGCTCCGCACGGACTTCGTCGTCGACTTCGGTCACATACTTTAGTATGCTCCCTTCTGCTTCATTCTTAGCGCCTTGCATTTTGCGCATTCTGACACACCTTAAAAGGAGGGGCTGTGGCAAAATTTATATTTTGCCACAGCCCCTTAACTTATATCCCCTCGGGCAATTAGTGTGCCCAGAGGTTATGCTAGAGATCTATGAGAAGCGACGGCTGCGGGCGAGCATACAAGCCCCCACTACACCTGCCTTCTCTCCAAGAATTGCCGTTACAATCTCAGTATCCTTATTAACTAGGTTGAGCGAATACATACGCACGACCGTTTGCACAGCCTGAGTGAGGTATTCTCCCGTTAGGCTGAGCGATCCGCCGATGATCACTAGTTCTGGGTTGAAGATGTTGATTAGACTGGCAATTTGTTTGCCGAGCTTGGTGCCTATATCGCTCAAGATCTCCAAGCAGAGGATATCTTCTTGTATTGCCGCCTGTATGATGTCATTCATTGTGATAGGTTCACGGCTGAGCACTCTCTGTGAGAGGATAGAGCTCTGTCCCTCTCTGATGCGCTCGAGTAGCATTCGGTGCATGGCCTGTCCGCTGACTTCCGTTTCTAGACATCCCTTCTTGCCACAGTGGCAGAGGATCTGATTCTCGTAGTTGCTGATGTGGCCAAACTCTCCGCTGAAGCCAGACTTGCCGAGATAGACCTTACCTCCTAGGATAATGCCTAGCCCAATCCCCCAGCTAACGTTGATATAGAGGACATTCTGGCAGTCCTTGCCGCTGGCGCAGCCCTGCGTGTACTCACCATAGGCCATACCTCGTGTATCATTGTCGATAGATACGCTCAGGCCGATCCGCTTGGAGATTTGGTCTGCGAGCGGATAGTCCATTGTGAAGTTGAAGAACGTGTAGCTGAAGCCTGTCTCGGGGTTGATGCGTCCCGGCAGGTTGATATTGACGTTGAGGATATCACGCTTGTTGAGCCCAGACTGCCCAATGAAGTCGAGAATGGTTTGGCATAGCTCGTCCAAGCTCTCGGGTGTGCTATTGAGCTGATAGGGGATATCGTAGTAGGTCTTCTTCATCTCGCCGACGAAGTCGATGATGCCGATGTTGATGTAGCTATGTTTGACATCGACCCCCACGAAGTAACCAGCCTCGGGGTCGAGGCCGTAGAGTAGTGGATAGCGCCCTCCGTGTGTCTCGAGCTTGCCGTAGTCTTTGATGCAGCGGCTGCTGATCAAATCCCCGATAAACTTGGTTACCGTAGGTACGCTTAGGCTAAGCACCTTAGCCAGTTCTGTAATAGTGGCCGGACCGTTCTCGATGAAGTGAGAGATGATCTGCCGTTTGATCTGGGCCGCTTTGCCGCCCTGAGCTAATTCTTTGAGAAGTTCTTGATCCATAACGATAAGGCGTTTTACCTAATGAAACATTATGTTGTATCTGGTTCTTTAATATTTTGATTGAATCTTATTTGTGGCGACGCCCCGGGCGCTGGTGTCGTTTGCCCTCGCTCGTAGGGCTAGTAGAGCCCTGAGGCTTGGCGCCTCGTCCCTTGGACTGCTCTCGGCGTTTGCCAGAGGTCCGCTTGTCCGAGCGGTTGTGCCCTCGTCCTCTACTCTTGTATTCGGGGCGATACTCAGGCCCTGAGCCTAGATGCTCTGGAATGCTTAGCTTGTAGATGGGTTTCCCCAAGAAGTGTTCTATTTTGGCGAACTCGGGCTGCTCTCGCTCTCCAACGAAGGTAATGGCCAAGCCCTCGTCATTGCCCCCTCGTGCTGTACGCCCTATGCGGTGTACATAGTCCTCTGGGTCGTGGGGAATATCGAAGTTGATGACCATACGTATATTATCAATGTCAATCCCACGGGCGACGATGTCGGTAGCGATCAGTAGGTCTATAGCTCCGTTCTTAAACTCACGCATGACCTGCTCTCGTTTGGCTTGCTCTAGGTCCGAGTGCATCTCCGCTACATTGATGCCCATAGAACGGATACGCTGTGTCAGCTCCTTGACACGCTGTTTGCTCGATGAGAAGATGATGCTACGCTTGGGCTTGGTGGTGGCGAAGAGGGAGGCCAAAATCTCAATTTTCTGAGCATCGTAGCAGATATAAGCCGACTGGAGTATGCTCTCCGGTGGGCGGCTGATGGCCAGCTCTACCTCGCGTGGGTTACGCAGGATTGTTTTGGCTAGCTGCTTGATTTTGGGAGGCATCGTCGCAGAGAACATCACTGTCTGGCAGGTCGCAGGTAGGCACTGGTGGATCTGTTTGATGTCGTCCATAAAGCCCATATCCAGCATGCGGTCTGCCTCATCGAGGACAAAGTACGAAACGCTGGAGAGATCTGCGTGTTGCAGGTTGATGAGTGAGATCAATCGCCCGGGAGTGGCGATGACGATGTCGGCACCAAGGCTCAGCCCTCTGCGCTGCTGCTCGAAGGTAATGCCGTCTGTCCCTCCATAGATTGCCACGGACGAAATAGGTAGGAAGTATGCGAAGCCCTCTATCTGTTGCTCGATCTGTATGGCCAGCTCTCTGGTCGGAGCCATAATGACTGCATTAACCTTGTCTGCGACACACTCCCCTCGGCTCAGTTTATTGATGATAGGGAGCAGATAGGCTGCCGTCTTGCCTGTGCCAGTTTGGGCACACGCAATCATGTCATGCCCCTCAAGAAGCAAGGGGATTGTGGCCTCCTGTATCGGGGTAGCCTCGGAGAAGTTCATCGCTTCTAGCCCATCGAGCACCTCGTACTCTAGGTCAAAATCATCAAATCTCATACAAACACTTATCAACTTATGCAAAATTAGCGATAATTTTAGAAATACACACCTAACGAAACCACGTTTTTAGATAAATTCTCCCATCGAAGGCGAATCGAACAGCCATAATCCCGCCATATAATTAAGAAAACAGAATATTTCAGCAGCACTTCCTTTATTTATAAGCTATTGGCAAATACTCTAGAAATGGCTGTGATGTGCTCCTTGTGGCGGCAATAAGATTTATACATTCATTTACTTTTAGGAGACCGTTCCACGGCATTTTGCCTCTTTTCGGCTTGATGCATTTCATATATCTCTGATTATTAACATATTTAATATGAAATTAACTGTATCAACACGTCCACAAATGGAGAAAATGCCGTGCAATGGTCTCAATAAGCAGCATCTAGCATCAATAACACTAGGGGAAGCGGAGCCAAACTACCCCACTCGTTTGTCTACTTTTTAGTTAAGGAGTGTTAAGGATATAGTAAGGAGTTTGATGGAATCATGCAATACTTCGTAAAGGCGAATGGTCTGACTAGACGAAATTGATGGGCTGATTGATTCGAATCGTAGGACTACCCTCCTCCGATGTATCCACTAATCCGAAAGGATTGATGGGAAGAAATGCTCCCCAAAGCGCTAGTACCACACTAGACCCCCCAAAAAATCAAGATAAAAACCTGAAAAACAACCTAATACACAATCAGCTTTTTAGGTAACTATTCTCACTCGCCTAGAGCGGAGTGCGGAAAGAACAAAGCACGCAATCTGGAGCCCTCTAGAGGGCAAATACGAGGTCTACTCATTTACCCCTCGAATACACAGAAGCAACGCAATCATGATACAGAAAAGTAAACGAATGTATAAATCCGACGGGCTACAATCTAGAGCTCGAGAAGGATCCAGCTTATCGACTCTATACCAAGTTGCTTATCGGTAGCCGTAGGATTATGTTTTCTCCAGACAAACACTTACCTTTGTGAATATCAAGACTTAAAGACGTCTTCACTCCCGAGATCACTACACGCTAGGCACACCCTAGCCATTGTCTAACCCTTATAAATACCCACTTACTATCATTTTTAAAAATCTATCGAAACAATCAATTGAAAGCGCAATGAGCTAAACACAATCACTACTAATCTTTTAATAAATCTACCTATGTCTAATAATCTCCAAAAAACTAGCGCCCTGCTTCTATTGGCCGCTTTGACCTGTGCGCAGGGACAGGCGGCAGACACAGCTGGGAGCACGCAGGCCATAGCCCTACAAGCCCAACAGAGCAAAGGCACACTTAGCGGCTATGTGTACGATGCCAATGGCGCTATCGTCGGAGCAACGCTCCAAATCAAAGGGACGCAGAGTGGCGCCGTCACAGACGCCAATGGGCAGTTCACCCTACATGGGCTCAAGGTCGGGGATCTGATTGAGGTTGCCTATATGGGCTATATCACACAGACTATTCGTTTCTCTGGACAGAGGCAGCTCACCATCACCCTCAAAGAAGACACCCAAGCCCTCAAAGAGGTTGTCGTGACGGCTCTAGGCATCAAGCGAGAGAAAAAAGCCCTAGGCTACGCCGTGCAGGAACTCAAGGGCAATGAAATCTTGAGCAGCCGAGAGAACAACCTTGCCAACGCCCTATCCGGCAAGATCTCTGGGCTACAAGTCATACGATCGGGCAATGGGCCGGGCAGCTCGTCCAAGATACAACTGCGAGGCAACACCTCTGTTACAGGGCTCAATCAGCCACTCATCGTCGTCGATGGTATCCCGATGGACAACTTCACGGGAGCCCTCAACAACGATATATGGAATCCCTCGGCAGACCTCGGTAATGGACTATCGGACATAAACCCCGAGGATATAGCTTCTATGTCTGTCCTCAAAGGCGCCTCCGCTGCGGCTCTCTACGGGGCACGAGCTGGCAATGGCGTGATCCTCATCACCACCAAGAGCGGGCGCAAACAAGATGGACTAGGCATCACACTCTCCTCGACCGTTTCAGCCGAAACGATATTCATGTCCCCCAAGATGCAGAATACTTTCGGGCAAGGAGCCCAAGGCGCCTACAATGCCGACAGTGGCAATAGTTGGGGAGCTAAAATCGAGGGGCAGGAATATACCGACTGGAGTGGCAAGAAACGCAACATGACCCACTACGACAATGTAGGCAACTACTTCGACACTGGGATCAACCTCACCGAGAGCTTCTCTCTGGCTCAGCAATACAAGTCTATGGCCATCTACGCCTCTATGACACGCATGGACGACCGCAGCAAGATCCCCGGAGCAACCCTCAAGAGAACTAACTTCACCTCTCGCATCACATCTATGTTTGGCACGGACAATCGCTGGAGCGTAGACGCCAAGGCTCAATACATACAGGCGGAGGCTACCAACCGGCCGATAGGCGGACGCAACAACGCCAATACATTCACTGCCATGTACCTATTGCCTCGCTCGCTCGACATCAGAGATTTCTCGGCTGCGACCAAGGAGGACGGCAAGATGCTCTGGTATGGCAGTAGCCAGCAGATCAATCCCTATTGGATGCGCCAGTACAAGCTCAACCAAGACACGCGCGACCGCTTCCTCCTCTCTGGGTCTATCAAGTACAGATTTGCCCCATGGCTATCGACAGAGATCAAGGGTGGCTCGGATATGTACTTCACTCAGTACGACGACAAGACCTACTCAGGGAGCTCACTCAAGAATGCTTATCGCACAGCACAGGAGCGGTTCTTCGAGCACAACTTGAGCTTCTTAGTCAGCGCTCAGCAAGATAACATCCTCGACAAGTGGGGGGCCAGTGCCACCTTTGGGGGCAACTTGATGCACCGCCAAAATCGCTTCGTGGAGATCAGACTTGAGGAGCTCAAGGTGCCCAACCTATTCACTGTAAACAATGGGGTAAAGCCTGCCGCACCCAACGAGCGAATTAGCCACAAGAAGATCAACTCACTCTATGGGACTGCCCAGTTGAGCTACGATGGATTCCTTTTCGTCGATGCTACATTTCGCAACGACTGGTCGTCTACGATGACCAAGGAGAACCGCTCATTCTTCTACCCCTCCCTCTCGGCCTCGTGGATCATCAGCGAGATGCTCAACCGCATGAACGTTGGCACACCAAAGTGGTTCACATACGGCAAGCTCAGAGCCTCGTATGCCGAGGTCGGCAATGACCTAGAGCCCTATCAGCTCTACAATACCTATAAGATCGGTCAGTCCCCCGACACACAGCCCACTGCCTCACAAAACGATATCCTCTTCGACAGCAACGTTCGCTCCGAGCTAATCAAGTCGTGGGAAATAGGGGCAGAGCTACGCCTGCTAGACAACCGCATCGGCATAGATCTATCGTGGTACAAATCCAATGCGACACGCCAACTGCTCAACCTACCAGTGGATAACCTCTCGGGATATAAGTTCCGCAAGATCAACGCCGGTAATATCCAGAATATGGGGTGGGAAGTAATGCTCACGGCACGTCCCATAGAGCTAGCCAATGGTTTCAGCTGGGATATGACGGTGAACTTCTCCAGCAACCAAAATAAGATCATAGAGCTATACAAATCTGCTGGTGAGGAGGTAACAATCTACCCTCTAGGTGGCTACGACAACCTACAAATCAATGCTGTCGCAGGAGGCAACTACGGCGAGATATGGGGAACAACCTACAAGCGTGTAGCCGACAAGGCTTCTCCCTACTACGGCAAGATTATCGTAGAGGAGGGACTGCCAGCCGTCAATTCGGAGAAGGAGAAACTCGGCGACCAGCAAGCCGATGCCCTACTCGGGCTAGGCTCTACGCTAAGCTACAAGGGCTGGGCACTCAACCTGCTCGTAGATGCTCGCTTCGGCGGACATATCTTCTCGGGGACTCATCTGCTGATGCAGAGTGTAGGAACAGCCGAGGCTACAATAGTCAATGGGGCACGCGACAAGATGATCGTCGATGGTGTAGTGCTCAACAAGGAGGGAAAATACGAACCCAACCGAACGGAAGTCACCCCCGAGCAGTACTGGACAGCCATCACGAGCAAGGGCGGCAACCTAGGCATCGGAGAGTTTAATATCTACGATGCAACCAACATTCGCCTACGCACACTCGGTCTATCCTATACCTTCGATCGTAGCCTGCTCAAGCGCACCCCCTTCACACAGGTCAAGCTCGGCCTATCGTGCAACAACGTTTGGATGCTCAAGAGCTACCTCAACGGGATAGATCCAGAGGCTGTCTATGCCACTAGCACCAATGCTACGGGCTTTGAGTATGCCAGCGCACCAACCTCTCGTAGCTTCCTATTCAACGTAACCCTAGGATTTTAGTCATTCGCATTCAAAACATCAAAGACATGAAAGCCAATAAATATAGTCTGCTGCCCCTCGCCCTAGGAGTGATGACGGCTTGCTCGGACTTCGGTAGCATCAATACAGATCCTACGGCAGCTAATGAAGAGCAGATAAGAGTAGAGTATGCCATCAATCAATCTATCACCGAGGCCCAGCAAAACCCCGAAGTAGCCGAGCGTTGCTTCGTACTCAACTGGATGGATGCCGCCCGCTACCTTGACCCGAATACTGGAGGAGGCCTAACCGTAGGGCGACACAAAGACGACTGGCTCGCCAACTACTATGGCCACTATAGCCAGTGGATGAGTGCGATCACACTAGCCATCAATACAGCAGATAGCAAGATGAAGGGGGAGCTCACGCCACACGAACGCCTGTCAATCCCCAACATGAAGCAGGTAGCACGCATCTGGCGGGTCTACTTGATCAGTGAGTTTACCGACAGTTTCGGGGTCTTCCCGATTGCTTCGTTTCAGGGACAGAACCCCATGTTCGATTCAACCAAAGACGTCTACTACTATATGCTCAAGGAGCTCAAAGAGGCTTCCGAGGCTATAGACCCCAAGGTAGAGGCCAAGGCCGAGGAGAAACGATGCGACCGAGCCTATCAATTTGACTACGGCAACTGGACACGCTACGCCAACTCCATGCGCATGCGTCTGGCTATGCGCCTCTCGGAGGTAGACCCCACCAAGGCTAGGAGCGAGTTTGAGGCTGCCGTACAGGGTATGAATATCATCACGGAAGCGAAGTATAACCTCAGCATCAAAGAAGACAAGGGCTGGACTGCTCTAACTGGAGTACTGACCAGAGAGTGGAACGCAATGGCGCTATCAGCCTCTGTCAATAACCTTATGCTAGGCCTTGGAGGAATACCCTCTGCCGAGCTGCTAAAGAATGCGTCTGAACAGATCAGAAAGAAGATTAAACCCGAGGACTATATGGGTGTGTACTTGGAGCAGCACTACACGCTACAGACAGACGAGCCACGCCGAGGGTTTTGGTTCGACGGTATCCCCTACAGCATAGATCCACGAGCCTATCAACTCTATATGATACCGGGAGATACCACCAATGCTCGATACTGCAGATACCCATCTTGGAATAAGAAATACTCTGAACTTAGACGCAAATTACTCAAGGACAAGAACGACACCGAGGGTATGGAGCTCGACGCTACCTATACATGGTCTACAGCTGCGCCCGGCTCTTGGGGAGAGAAAGGAGGGCTCAACAACCACTACGACTGGGCATGGTCTATCCCTCGTCTAGCGCTCGACTATCGAGATAGTAGCAACTCACGCATATTCTTCGCCTCATGGGAGAGCTACTTCCTCATCGCAGAGGCTGCTCTAAGGGGCTGGACGACACCTCTGACGGGCAAGGAGGCCTACGAGCTAGGCATTCGGCACAACTTCGCCTACCACCATCTGGAGAGCTATGTGGAGCAATACCTCGCCTCCGAAACCTACAATAACGTAGGGACATCGGTCAAGTGGGAGCATACCGAGGAGCCTCCTGCGACCAAGAGCATGAGTATGGTAGACGGCTACACAACAGAAAAGAAGGCCTACACCTATCACTACCCCGTAGCCTCACAGACACTCTATGGCAAGAGTCTCAACGACCAGCTTACCAAGATTATCACTCAGAAATATCTGGCCAATATGCCTTGGCTGCCTCTGGAGGCTTGGAATGATCGGCGTAGACTAGGGCTTCCATTCTTCGAGGTGCCAGCATCAGAGGAACCTATCGTGACGATGCCTGCACTCAAGGTCGGCCAGTTCTCGCCTCAACAGCTGACGTTCTATCCACAGCGAATGAAATTCCCCTCCACCCTAGAGAGCAACAACCCTCGAGGTTACAAGCACGCCGTAGATAGCTACCTTGCAGGCAAAGACGAAGTGCTAACTCCCCTATGGTGGGCCAAGAAGTAAAGCTCTAGCCATATGCGCAGATTACGGGTAGGTTCTAGATATACCATATTATATAGAGTACTAGTTCTACGCCGCTTGGAGCATACCTCAGCAGGCTATACAATCCTCCACGACTTAGTCAGCCTCAAGGATAGCATTTTGGGGCTCTAGCTGACGTCAACTAGAGCCCCTCGCAGAGGTCTCCTCGGAGCAATGGCAACTTTTTTCCGTAATTTGGTGTGGCTATCTCAATATTTCCTATTTTTGTGGCTAGAAACAATGAGATTGGAGTGGAGTTCCAGTCTTGGCATACTATTAATTATCATAATAAAAAGGACTAGCTATGAACCTATCGCACATTGAGCATTTAGGGATTGCGGTTAAGAGTATCGAAGCCTCTCTGCCTTACTACGAAGGCATACTTGGCTTGAAGTGCTACAACATCGAAGTAGTAGAAGACCAGAAGGTTAAGACTGCTTTCTTCCAAGTAGGGCAAACTAAAATCGAGTTGCTCGAAGCTACTAGCGAAGACAGCACGATTGCCAAGTTTATCGAGAAGCGCGGTGAAGGAATCCACCATATTGCCTTCGCTGTACCTGATACCAACGAAGCACTCCGCGAAGTAGAAGCGAAGGGCGTGGCACTTATCGACAAGCAGGCTCGCAAGGGCGCCGAGGGACTAAACATCGGCTTCCTCCACCCCAAGAGCACTATGGGTGTACTCACCGAGCTTTGCGACTGCAAGGATAAGTAACCCTCAACTAGATTTAGAGACCTACGAGGCCAGAGGCTTCGGTAGGTCTCTACTACTTTTGAGGACATTAAACAGCATAAATCATAACTTACTAATACAGCATTATGAGCGTTCAATTAGAAAAAATCAAGGATTTGATCCAACGTCGCGCCGAAGCCCACATGGGTGGCGGACAGAAGCGCATCGACAGCCAGCACGCCAAGGGCAAATACACGGCTCGTGAGCGTATCTCATTCCTCCTAGACGAAGGAAGCTTCGAGGAAATCGACACATTCGTACTACACCGCTCAACCAACTTTGGCATCGACAAGACTAAGTTTATGGGCGATGGTGTCGTGACTGGGTATGGTACGATCGACGGACGTCTAGTTTATGTATTCGCTCAGGACTTCACAGTATTTGGTGGTGCTCTATCCGAGATGATGGCCTCTAAGATCTGCAAGATCATGCAGCTGGCCATGAAGATGGGAGCTCCCGTAATCGGCCTCAACGACTCTGGCGGTGCTCGTATCCAAGAGGGTATCAACGCACTACAAGGCTACGGCGATATTTTCCAGAACAACATTATGGCCTCTGGAGTAGTACCTCAGATCTCAGCTATCTTCGGCCCTTGTGCTGGTGGCGCTGTTTACTCGCCTGCTCTGACCGACTTCAACATCATGGTCAAGGGCTCTAGCTACATGTTCCTCACTGGCCCTAAGGTGGTGAAGACCGTAACTGGCGAAGATGTAACCCAAGAGCAGCTCGGTGGTGCTAGCGTACACGCCTCCAAGAGTGGTGTGGCTCACTTCGCCGTTGAGAACGAAGACGAGGGTATCCGCCTAATCCGCCACCTGATGAGCTTCATTCCTCAAAACAACATGGAGGACGCTCCCGTAGTAGAATGCACCGACCCAATCGATCGTGTGGAGGATATGCTCAATGAGATTATCCCCGACCAGCCCAACCGTGGCTACAACATGTATGATGTGATTGGCGCCATCATTGACAATGGTGAATTCCTAGAGATCCACAAGGACTACGCCAAGAACATCATCATCGGCTTCGCTCGCTTCAACGGTCAGAGCGTGGGTATCGTAGCCAACCAGCCACTAGTAATGGCAGGTGCGCTTGATAGCAACGCCTCACGCAAGGCTGCACGCTTCGTTCGCTTCTGCGATGCCTTCAACATCCCTCTCGTGACGCTCGTAGACGTACCGGGCTTCCTACCGGGTACAGGTCAGGAGTACAATGGTGTGATCGTACATGGTGCTAAACTCCTCTACGCATACGGAGAGGCTACAGTGCCCAAGATCACGGTAACGCTGCGTAAGTCTTATGGTGGTGCCTACATCGTGATGAGCTCTAAGCACCTACGCTCCGACATGAACTATGCTTGGCCAAGTGCCGAGATCGCTGTGATGGGCCCAAGTGGCGCCGTAGAGGTGATCTTCGCCAAGGAAGTGGCTGCTGCCGAGAACTCAGCAGAGGCTGCCATGCAGAAGGAAGAAGAGTACCGTCAGGCCTTCGCCAACCCCTACAATGCCGCCTCATACGGCTTCATGGACGACGTGATTGAGCCACGCAACACACGCTTCCGCATCATTCGTGCTCTTGAGCAGCTACGCACCAAGAAGCAAACGCTCCCAGCTAAGAAGCACGACAACCTGCCTCTGTAAACTAACTCAGTTAGTCCAGACTTATGAATACCTTACGTCTTAGCAGAGTCCTGAGCATTGCCCTCCTACTGGGGGCAACTGCTCTGCCTGCTTGGGGGGCCGAGAGTGCACGATCTAGAGCGCTTGGGGAGCAAGACCCGCAGGGTTTTATCCTTACACTCACAGCGGTGATGGTCGTGTTCTCAGCCTTGTTAATGCTCGTCATCGTATTCCGCTTCATCGGCAAGATGATGCAGCGTATGAGTAAGAGTCGTCAAGACAAGGCGCAGAGCCCTACCGAATGTAAGACCAATACCTCCGCTGGTGGTGCCAAACCCACTGGCGAAGCTGTAGTAGCCATTACCCTTGCTCTACAAACCGAGCTTGGAGCTCGCTCTGGCGAAGTTGCCGCTGCTATAGCTATGGCGCTGCGTGCCGAACTCGATCAAAGACACGATATGGAGAGCTATGTATTGACGATCAATAGACGCAATACACAGTGGCACTCGCGTAGCCAAGGTATGCGCAAGTACAATTACTAATAATTCGTTGCTTACAATGAAATCAGAGACAATAAACAAGGAGGTGTTTGCGGCTATCGCCTACGCTCTACACGAAGAGCTCGGCAAGCATACGCACGATCAGGAGTCGTTCGTCCTAACGATAAAGCGCAATCCAGCTTCGGCTTGGGCGCTGAAGACACAGACCGTACGTACACTTCCTCAGCGTAACTAGAAGAATTCATCAAAGACATTAAAAACATCATCCAATATGAAAGAGTATAAGTATAGCATCAATGGCAACGAGTACACTGTAGCCATTATCGATCTAGATGGCAATACAGCTGCCGTAGAAGTGAACGGAACGTCGTACAAGGTGGAGATCCCAGAAGGTATGGCTACTCCAGTGGCACACCCCAAGGCTGCTCCTGCGCCAGCCCCAGTGGCCGCCGCTCCGGCTCCCGCTCCTGCTGCCCCAGCAGCCGCTCCCGCACCAGCGCCTGCACCTGCTGCAGCTAGCGGTGCTGGCAAACCAGTACTCTCTCCACTGCCCGGCGTTATCCTAGACATCAAGGTACAAGTAGGCGATCAGGTTAAGGCTGGCCAGACCGTTGCTATCCTTGAGGCTATGAAGATGGAGAACAACATCAATGCCGAGTTTGATGGCGTAGTGACAGCCGTTAAGGTTGCCAAGGGTGACTCAATCCTCGAGGGTTCAGATATTATCCTAATCGGATAAGACTATGCTAGGCTTTGGTGGCTTTTTGGTAGAGAACTTACAGACATTCTGGTCGTACACGGGCTTTGCTAGCGCAGAATTGGGGCATTTCGTAATGCTCTTGATCGGAATGCTCTTCATCTTCTTAGCCATTAAGTATGACTTCGAGCCTCTGCTTCTGATACCGATCGGCTTCGGTATGCTATTGGGCAACATCCCCTTTCAGGAAGGTCTTAAAATCGGGATCTACGAGGAGGGTTCTGTACTCAATATCCTCTACCAAGGCGTACAAAAGGGCTGGTATCCACCGCTTATATTTTTGGGCATTGGAGCGATGACCGACTTCTCGGCTCTGATCTCCAATCCCAAACTTATGCTCATTGGTGCCTCTGCCCAGATCGGCATCTTTGCCGCCTATATGGCGTCACTTGCTCTTGGCTTCGAACCCAGTCAGGCTGGAGCTATCGGGATCATTGGCGGTGCCGATGGTCCTACGGCTATCTTCCTATCATCGCAGATGGCACCGCAACTCATGGGTGCTATTGCGGTATCGGCTTACTCATACATGGCTTTGGTACCTATTATCCAGCCTCCATTTATGCGTATGCTCACGACCAAGGAGGAACGTCTGATACGCATGAAACGTCCACGACAAGTCTCTCAAGTAGAGAAAATCATCTTCCCTATCGCTGGGCTTCTGCTTACCACTATGCTCGTACCTACGGCAATACCTCTACTCGGTATGCTCTTCTTCGGCAATCTGCTCAAGGAGAGTGGTGTGACCAAGCGTCTAGCCGATACGGCTCGTGGACCACTGATCGACACCATCACCATTCTACTAGGGGTAACGGTGGGGGCTTCTACTCAGGCTACAGAGTTCCTCACGGGGGACTCGGTCAAGATCTTTGGCCTCGGAGCTTTCTCCTTCGTCGTAGCAACGATCTGCGGTATCCTATTTGTGAAGTTCTTCAACCTCTTCCTCTCCAAGGAAAATAAGATTAACCCACTCATTGGCAATGCAGGTGTGTCTGCCGTTCCCGACTCTGCACGCATCTCTCAGATCGTAGGTCTGGAGTATGACCCAAGCAACTACCTCCTGATGCATGCTATGGGACCCAATGTGGCGGGCGTTATCGGCTCGGCTATCGCCGCTGGCATCTTGCTTAGCTTCCTTGGTTAGATAGGTAGATACACTTTTGTAGCACCAAAGAAGGGCTGTGCCAACTTTAGTTTCGGCACAGCCCTCTCTGCTTATTACAAGGTCAAGAAAAAGGCTTAAATTCGCCTGAGCTATCAAGCTATTGGTTTTGATATATCATTTCTTTCAGACGAGACGAAGACATCATAATATGATTACATATCTATCGGGAGCAATCAGCGATCTCACACCCACAAGTATGGTCGTGGAGTGTGCAGGAGTTGGCTATCTAGTCAACATCTCACTGACGACCTATACTGCCTACCAAGGGCGCAAGGAGGGGAAAGTCCTCATCTCCGAGATTATCAGAGAAGATGCTCACTTACTCTACGGGTTTGCCACCTCTGGCGAACGGGACCTCTTTACTTTACTGACGAGTGTATCGGGCATTGGCCCAAATACGGCACGAGTAATCCTCAGCTCGTATGCGCCTAATGAACTGAATACGATTATCGCCCTAGGGCAGGTGGAGGCACTGAAGGCTGTCAAAGGCATTGGCCTGAAGACAGCGCAGCGTATTATTCTAGAGCTAAAAGGCAAGATTGTGCTAGACGAGAAGGCGTCTGTCTCTGGCGTAACTCCAGCAGTACAGGCCTCTAGCCATTCGATTGTCAAGGAAGAGGCCGTCAGCGCCCTCAAGATGCTGGGCTATCCCGAACCTGCTGCCTTCAAGGTCGTAGGTAAGCTCCTTACAGATGCTCCATTGCTAACCGTCGAGCAGGTGATCAGGCAGAGCCTCAAGCTCCTCTAGATTGCCGTAGGCCAGGCTGATGAATTCCAGATACAGGGATCGTCTTAGTCCAGTGAGGCAACGAAATAGACAAGTAGTACTTCACAACTTAGCGATAATTGTGTATCTTTGGTAGTCCCTTGTCTAAATAGACTCTATTGGGACGGATATACAACGTTACTAATCATACATTCAAGCAAGCATATTATGAAGAAAATCATGATTCTAGGAGCAATGCTCCTAATGTCAGTGCCCAATCTGAGTGCGCAGAAGAAATCTAAAAAGAATGACCCGAACGCCAAGAACGTCTTCACAACCATTAAGGAAGTAGGACGCACGTCCATCAAGGATCAGGCTAACTCGGGAACCTGCTGGAGCTACTCTGGGCAGAGCTTCATTGAGGAGGAGCTAATCCGTATGGGCAAACCGGAGTATGATCTCTCCGAGATGTTCGTAGTGAGCCATTCGTATCGCGACAAGGCTCGTAAGTACGTTCGCATGCATGGCTTCCTCAACTACGAGCAGGGCGGCTCATTCTACGACGTACTCTATGTACTCAAGCACTACGGAGCTGTTCCTCAGTCTATCATGCCCGGTCTTAACTACGGCACGAAGAAAAATCAGCATAGCGAAATTGCAGCCACTTCCAAGGCTTTCCTAGATGCCGTAATCAAGAACCCAAATGGAACCCTCTCTACCGCTTGGTGGCCTGCATACAATAAAATCATAGACACCTACCTAGGGGAGCTACCCAAGGAGTTTGAGTGGAATGGCAAGAAGTACACACCCAAGAGCTATGCGGCCGAGATGGGAGTTAATCCCGACGACTACGTATCTCTCACGTCCTACACTCACCATCCATTCTACAGCAAGTTTATCCTAGAGATTCAAGACAACTGGCGCTGGAGCGAAAGCTACAACCTCCCTATCGAGGAGCTGATGCAGACGATGGAGCATGCAATCAACACCGGTTATAGCTTCGCTTGGGGCTCGGACGTGAGTGAGATTGGTTTTACTCGCGATGGTATCGGTGTCCTAGCTGATGTGGAGGAAATCGAGACTAAGGGTAGTGACCAAGATCGCTGGGTAGGTCTAAGCCGTGCGGACAAGCAGGCCGAGATCAAGAAACTCATCTATCGTGCCGATGTACCAGAGCTAACGCCAACTCAAGAGAGTCGCCAGAAGGGCTACGACAACTATCAGCTCACCGACGACCATGGCATGACAATCTTCGGATTGGCCAAGAATCAGCTTGGCCGCAAGTTCTTCATGGTTAAGAACTCTTGGGGAGAAACAGGCGACTACAAGGGTATCTGGTATGTATCCTACAACTTCGTTGCGGGCAAGACGATGAATATCGTACTGCACAAGGATGCTGTACCTGCCGACATCGCCAAGAAGTTGGGTCTAAAAAAATAGCCCGCCTCTAAGGCACCAATCAAACATAGGCGAGTCGGCAGCAGGCTGCTAGCTCGCCTATGTTCGTTCATAAGTATACTCGACTTCGCCTATGAGCGAAGATCTATCGCTGACAACAGCACCCCATCTCAAGTTATATTTAGACAATATGAATCGAAAAAACTGGGCGAGCCTAATCGCACTAACCTTATTGATTCCTAGACTATGGGCTTCATCTCCCGACAAGCTACCCAAGCACCTATTCGGCTCTGTAGACAAAGAGGCGATGGTGACTTGGGCTGATAGTTTATACCAAACCCTCACCACTGAGGAGCGCATCGCCCAGCTCATCATGCCTATTGTATATCCGTCGGCAGATGCAGGACGTATCGCCCACGAAGCTCGACGAACCAGCAAAATGGGCTGGGGAGGCATCCTATATCAAAAGGGTCTACTAGCTGAACAAATCAAGATGAACGATGAGCTCCAACGAGTGAGCCGTGTACCAATGCTCATTGCCCTAGATGGCGAATGGGGGCTATATATGAGGCTCAAGGATGCTCCTCGCTACCCTCGCAATATGGGGCTAGGGCTCAATGCCGACAATCAGCTGCTCTACAACTATGGCCGAGAGATTGCACGCCAATGTCGCCTAATGGGTATCCATATCAACTTTGCCCCTGATGTGGACGTCAATATCAATCCTCGCAACCCCGTCATCGGGACACGTAGCTTCGGCGAGAGCCCAGAGGATGTAGCCAGTAGATCTCTAGCCTACGCTGCTGGCCTAGAAGACGGCGGTGTACTCTCTGTCGCCAAACATTTCCCCGGACACGGCGACACGAGCGAGGATTCGCACCATACCTTACCGACCGTTTGGGCTGACATGAAACGTATGCAACGTGTAGAGCTCTATCCCTTCGCCGAGTACATCAAAGCAGGACACGGAGGGATCATGACGGCACATCTACGTGTACCAGCCTACGAGGAAGTGAAACTACCTAGCTCGCTTAGCCCAGCTATTACGACTGCTCTACTCAAAGACGAAATGAAGTTCGGTGGCCTTGTCTTCACCGATGGGCTGGAGATGAAAGGTGTGCACGCCAGTGGCATCAAAGAGGTGGGGCTACAAGCTCTAATGGCAGGAAATGATATCCTGCTAGGGCCTATCAACCCCGAGGCCATGCACCAAGAGCTACTGCGAGCTGTCCAAGACGGCAGGCTGAGCGAGGCGCTCCTGCGCAGCAAGGTGATCAAAGTACTATACTACAAGTGGCGCCTCATCAAGCAAGAACCAAGGAGTACAGCCACGGCAGCCACCATACATAAGGCTATCTGGACGCCTAGTGCCGAGGCACAGATGCGAGAGGCTTGGCAAGCCTCTCTCTATTACCTGCATAAGGAGAGGGCTACACTGCGTGACCTTAGAAGTATGAAGCACAAACGCATCGCCGTAGTACAGATTGGCAAAAACCCTGTTAGCAATGTCACTCGCCCCACAAGTACTGGTGGTGCAGGTAGCAAGATCGACTACTTTACTTGGGACGCCATCTCCAAGTCGCCCGATCGGCTCAACAGCTATGGGCTGGTACTCGTCCAGATCTTCCAGACGACCAACCTACCGACACAAGCCTTGACTCAAATTGGCGTTAAGAAACCGCTCGTGGTAGCCTACATGACCTCGCCCTATCGGGTCAATCGGACGGCGCAGTGGCACAAGACGGCCGACGTAGTCCTAATTGCCTTTGAGGCGGCGAAGGAGGCTCAAGAGGCTGTGCTAGCCCTACTAGCCCCCTCGATGCAGCTACAGTCCCCCAGCAATGAGCTCGAGCCATCGGAGGATCCCGAGGATCCTACGGCACTCACGAGGGCACTTTGCCAAACTCAGCCCGCCCGCCCTACTCCCTCGCAAGGCTTCGCCAAATCTTCCAACCTAGGTCGGCTCAATCTAGGCAAACTGACAGCACTAGACCAGCTGGCCCTAGAGGGAATCCACAAGGGTGCTTTCCCCGGTTGCCAAATCTACGTTGCGCACCGTGGGCAAGTCATCTACAACAAGGCTTTCGGCACACTAACGGGTGGTGTAGGCTCCAAGCCCACCACGGTCAATCATCTCTACGATGTGGCCTCGATCACCAAAGCGCTTGTGACGACCCCAGTGATGATGCTACTCGTGGCCCAAAACAAGGTTAAGCTCGACGGCCGAGTTGGCCACTATCTACCAGAGCTAAAGTCTACACCAGTGGCTAATGTGCGCATCAGAGATCTGCTGCTTCATCAGTCTGGGCTACCAGCAGGGATCAACTTCTTTAGGGATCTGATAGACCCCAATAGCTATGAGGGCAATCTAATTCGCTACAATCCATTCCCCGGCGGTATTCCCTTGGTCGGGAAGGCTTGGGGGAACCCTCACTTCGGGTGGCTCAAGGAGTATATCTCGACCAAGCCCTCCGCCCAGCACACATTACCCTTCGCACGAGATCTATACATTTCCCCCAGCTTCAAGACCCGTATAATGGAGAGTCTGGCCGAAACCAACCTCAGAGGTGTGGGTAAATACCGATACAGCGATCTAAACTTTGTCCTGCTACAACAGATAGCCGAACGGGTAACGGGCAATCCACTCGACGAATACTTCGACCGCTACATCGCTCGTCCTATTGGGGCGAAGGTCTACTATCGCCCCCTCGATCATGGTATCTCAATAGAGCAGATTGCCCCTGCTCAGCGTGATGACTTTCTGCGCAAGCAGATCATACGAGGAACCGTGGACGATGAAACGGCAGCATGCCTTGGTGGTGTAGCGGGTAATGCTGGCCTTTTTGGTGCGGCAAGCGAACTGGGGCGCCTGTGCCAGCTCATTATGGACAAAGGGGTATGGCAAGAGCAGAGCATTATCCCCGCCGCTACGGTGGAGCAATTCATCAAAACCACTGGAGTGGGAGGTCTGCGTGCGCTAGGATTCGACAAGCCACGCAAGCGAGGCGTCAATCCTGCTGCCGATAGTGCTTCGGAGCAAACGGTTGGGCATTTTGGCTTCACGGGGACAGCCTTTTGGATTGACCCGGCCGAGGGGCTAATCTTCATCTTCCTCTCCAACCGCACCTATCCCTCTAGGCAAAACACTACGCTCATTACGGAGCTACTGCGCCCTCGTATGCACCAGACCATATACGATGCTCTGGAGTGAAGGCCTGCTCTCGGCCTAGCAGATGCGTGGCTCGACCAACAAGTGTGCCATAGCTGATAAACATATCGCCCCGCCGTGCTGTAGCACGGCGGGGCGATATGTTTATTGTGATGTGTAACTCTAGGAGAGCTAAGCTAGACGTATCTCTAGACTATCCAGCGATAGAGTCTGTAGCCACAAGAGCAACCTCCTGCGCAGGGGCCTCAACGGCTGGGGCAGTAGCGGCTTCACCCCCAAAGGCTGGTGCGCTAGGCAGTGCAGTTGGCTCGGCTGCTTTCTGCTCTACGGCCTGCTGTACCTTGTTGCCCTCGCTGTCGTCTGCCGAAGCAATAAAGGCGGTAGAGCCGATGCTCAGGACAGCGACAAAGCCAAAGAGCCACCAAGTAGCCTTCTCGAGGAAATCGGTCGTCTTACGTACGCCCATGATGTTGTTGCTAGAGGCAAAGCCCGAGGCTAGACCACCGCCCTTAGACTTCTGGATAAGTACGATGAATACTAGGGCAAGAGCACCGAGTACAATCAATACTGTGAGAAACGTGTAAAACATCTGTGTCTATTATCTTATTGTTTGTTATTTATCAATCGTTCCAAGAACCTAATTTGGTCTGCAAAGTAAAGGTTTTTTTTCGGATAATTCAAACTGATAGAGCGAATAATGCGCAATGCTCTGTCGTACTTACCCTGCTGAATGTAGATTTTGGCTAGGGTTTCGGTGAAGAGCGCTTCCTCTAGTTCATCGGTCTGTACCTCCTCGCCTGCTCGCTGCGATGGCATAGCCAAGGCCTCCTCGCTGGAGCTATGCATAGCTTCTCTCTTGGCGAGAAGCTCGAGCACCTCCTGCTCCTCGGCTGTGATATGGGGCTCGCTGGCGAAATAATCCTCTCGCTCGGTCGAGGTCGTATAGCTGAGCTCACTAGGCAGATCCTCGCCTGCGGCACGCATCTCGCCTAGATAGCTGTCGATGATGGAGAATGGATCTCTCGGCTGTGTAGTGAGCGATGGGCTCTGCGCTACCACGGCAGGCTCTCGGTTCTCTACCATATTATATAGTCTACCTCGATCGGGCAAATATAGCGCCAGCCGTCTAAGCTCGGAGCGATAGCGCAGATCCTCGCTTCTGGCCAAGGCATAGAGGTAGAGGAAGGTGTAGCTCGCACAGTAGGGGTATGCCTCCACAAGCTCACGGAGAGCGGGCAGGGCATCTGGGGCGATGCTACTAGGATCTCGCATATAGGCGTATAGTTCTTCTCGCTTCATAGCTTTGGGTTACCAATTCTCTACCGTGGCGTTGTAGATCTGCTTGATCAGATCCTCTATGATCTCCTCTAGTAGCTGGTCTTGGACGGATACGAATGTCTGGTTGCGATCAAAGTCCCGATGAGCCTTGAAGCTACGATCGAAGCTTTCTTTCTCGTCCACATTGTTGGTGTACTTAACCTGCATCGTCACAGTGAAAACCGTACGAGAGGCATAGTTGTCGTCGCTGACGGCCATAGGGGTTAGGTCGTAGCCCGTGATCGTACACTCTAGCTCCAGATCTCCTGCTCGAGCCACCTGCTCGAGCCTAGTGCGGCTTGTATAGAAGTCCTTGAGCTGCTCGGTGAAGTTGGCAGCCAAGGGAGGGTAGATAATTGGGGCTCTATTGTACACCTCGCTGATAGATATCGACTTGATGCGAGTGTAGTCGAGTGAGCCGCCGTTAAACTTATAGCTAATACTACACGCACACACGAGAGCCATCAACAGGCCGAGTGTGGCGATCTTTAGGGAGCGCAGGGCGCCTCTAGACATCAAGGCCATATTCTTTGATTTTGCGATATAGGGTACGTTCGGATATTTTGAGCTCCTCTGCCGTAGGGCGTCTTTTGCCCGAGTGGCGTGCCAGAGCTGCGATGATCATATTACGCTCTACCTCCTCGAGCGATCGGCCCTCTTCTACTGGGCTGGCGTCTACCACTTGCACCTCAATATCCTCGGCACCTCGGTAGACTTGTCGGTAGGCATTGGCCCCTCCTCCTGCCTGCAGGTATGGCGGGAGCTCCTCTACCGCATGAGTAGGGTGAGAGACAATAGGCTGCCCAATAGGAGTAATCGGCTCGACCGAAGCCACAGTAGCCTCGGCATAGCTGGGGATCTTGACCTTACCCTGCATGATATTGCCAACGAGCTTGCGCAGGTCACTCATCTCCTGCTTCATCTCTCTCAATAGGTTGAGCACGGCCTCTCTGTCCCCCAGCCCCGTGGTGGAGCCACTGGGCTCACTTACCATCGGACGCAGAGCGGGGTGATAGTCGCTATTCGTTGAGGCAGGCAGATATTTCTCTATCGTAGCGGCACTGACCTGACGCTCCTCCTCCAGCACACTGATCCGATCTGTCAGGTTGCGCAGCTCACGGATATTACCCGGCCAGTAGTATTGCTGGAGCAAGCGCACAGCATCGTCATCGAGGCGTAGCGGAGGCATATTGTACTTGTCGGCCACCTGCGAGGCGAAGTAGCGAAAGAGCAAGCTAATGTCCTCCACACGCCTACGCAGAGGTGGCACCTCAATCGGCACGGTATTTAGACGAAAGAGTAGATCCTCTCGGAAGCGGCCTCGATCTACGGCCTCACGCAGATTGACGTTGGTGGCTGCGACGATGCGCACGTTGGTACGCAGGGGCTGGCTAGCCCCTACTGGGATAAACTCACCCACCTCCAAGACACGCAAGAGGCGTGCTTGGGTAGAGAGGGGTAACTCCCCGACCTCATCGAGGAAGATAGTCCCCCCGTCAGCCTCTTGGAAGTAGCCTTTGCGGTCCCCCATAGCTCCAGTAAAGGAGCCCTTGAGATGCCCAAAAAGCTCCGAGTCTATCGTGCCCTCTGGGATAGCACCACAGTTCACCGCTATGTAGGGGCCGTGCTTGCGCGTGCTATACTGGTGGATAATGCGTGGGAAGCTCTCTTTACCGACACCACTCTCCCCCATGATCAGGACGGACATATCGGTCGGGGCTACCTGCACAGCCACTTGTATCGCTCGGAGCAAGAGCGGGGCGGAGCCTATAATGCCAAATCTTTGTTTAATCTGCTGTATATCGACATTCATATCTTACTGCCATTTTGTCACAAAGATAATCATTTACTCACTCTACTCGCTATTGCGTCTGGGGTATAGCGATATCCATTTTACTCACAGCCCTGAGTGTATCGGGTGCTCGTTCGTCTACTTTTTCGTTAAGGATCGTAAAGGGATTACCTAGAAATTTTGAGAACCCGAAGGCTGTTCATAAAGCTTGGCAGAGCATTATGAGACTATTGCGCAATGAACCCCTTCGCTGCTTCAGTTCTCTAGAGTCATTTTTTGCTACTTGAGGCAGTGTTTTTCAACTTGGGTATCCTCCC
>NZ_JRAR01000056.1:0-3210 GCF_000768935.1 Porphyromonas sp. COT-290 OH860
TGTGCTTGAAGGTGTCAAATAACCGTAAAATCCCCATCCCTGAGGGAAATATCCCTCAGGGATGGGGATAGGGGGATAGTATTCAAGTCTCCCAAAGCCGTCAAACACGCAAAAAACACCGAGAAAGATACAAGAAACTTTGAGCGGTGCATTGCGCAATAGTCTCAAAGTAGTCTTTTTAGTCTTTTTTTGATTACTTTTGTTTGGCTTGTCTGAGTTAGGGCTAAGGCTTAGGTTTTCGAGTCTACGCACCTCTCGCAGTCTAGATCATAGATTGACATAGCCTGAGAGCATTGAGCATATTTTAATTTATAAATAATGTATAGCCATGTTTGAGAATAGCTACTGCATCATCATGGGAGGGGGGATCGGAAGCCGATTCTGGCCATCTAGCAGAGAGAATAGACCCAAACAGTTTCTAGATATATTCGGCACTGGTCGCTCTCTTCTACAGATGACCTTCTACCGATTTGCCACCTTTATCCCTACGAAAAACATTCTAGTGGTTACCAACGAGATCTATCGGGACCAAGTACTAGAGCAACTTCCAAGTCTAAGCCCTAACCAAATCCTACTAGAACCCCTAAGGCGCAATACAGCTCCATGTATTGCCTATGCCTGCTACCACATACAGGCACTTAACCCACAGGCCAACATCGTTGTTAGCCCCTCTGATCATCTAATTCTGAACGAAATGGAATTCAGTAAAGATGTTCAGAGTGCCCTAAGCTACGTAGAGCGTCACTCTGAGCTCGTAACCCTTGGCGTACGCCCCTCGCGACCAGAAACGGGCTACGGATACATTCAGATGGGTAAACAGAAAGCAGACAACGAGGCGTTCCATAACGTAAAGACTTTCACTGAAAAGCCTAATCTAGAGATGGCACAAATTTTCCTAGACAGTGGGGAGTTTCTGTGGAATAGTGGCATGTTCATCTGGAACATACAGACCATTACCTCTGCCTTACGCCAGCATCTACCCGAGCTGTGCTCTCTGCTGGACGAAGGAGCAGGTCTGTATGCCACCGAAGGGGAACACGACTTCATCAAAGAGGCATTTCCTCGCAGCCAGAGCATATCTATCGACTTCGGAGTTATGGAGAAGGCGGACAACGTAACGGTTCTACCCGTAGATTTCGGGTGGGCTGATCTCGGCACTTGGGGCTCTCTCTATGAGCTCAAAGACAAGGACGAACAGCGCAATGTTATCCTACATGCCAATTCGGCTTTCTACGAGGCACATGGCAACATTGTGTCAATGGAGGACCCAGACTCTTTGGTTGTCGTTCAGGGTATAGACGACTGCATCATTGCGCATTCCAACAAGGTTCTTCTGATATGCAAAAAAGATCAAGAGCAGCGCATCAAAGAATTTATGGGTAACGCCTCTAGTACATACAACAAGAAGTACGACTAGGGGCCCTACTTGCCCAAGCGATTATGTCAGAATGCACAAAGAATAGTACCACTTATGACCGCTAGCCCATACAGAGTGCTCTAAGGTTATATCTCTAGCGCCGTATAGTCAGGCTGGGTCTTGGCAACTTGCTCTTTATGCATTCTGACACTCCCTAAATAGGAACCACAACGAATACACACTTTAATGCGATTCCCCTTGTGCTATTTGGGCTAGCACATCAATCTCATTAAGGTCAAAACACACAGCCTCAACTACACTTCATATGGAAGCCTTACTGCATTTAATTTGGCAGCAACGTCTATACACAACCCTATCCCCTACCCCTCACGACACTTGGAGAAGGCTGGAGGTTATTGACCCCGGGCTATACAATACTGATGCTGGGCCGGACTTTCTAAATGCCAAAATACGCATCGATAATATGCTCTGGTGTGGAGATATAGAGATACATCAATCTTCCCAAGAGTGGTATAGACATAAGCACCAACACAATCCTCTCTATCAGTCGGTAATTCTACACATAGTTGTAGAGCAAGGAGCACCAACATACGACATTCGAGGAAGGCTGATCCCTAGCTGCCGAATAGTCTATCCCGAAGAGCTAGAGCAGAGAGCACTCTATCTAGTACACCACAGCCAAGAACTACCCTGCGCACCTCTAACCGATATGCTGACCAAGATTGAGAAGCATGACTGGTACGAGGAGCTACTACGACACCGACTAGAGAGACGCCTAGAGGAACTACAGAAGTACTTGGAGCAGCATCAGTCGGATAGATTGGAAGCTCTGTATATGCTCTTGATGAGATACTTTGGCTTTGGGCTAAACAATGATGCTATGGAGCGACTTGCCCGAAATCTACCATTACGCTACTTACTAAAACATCGAGATCATCTACTCCAGCTAGAGGCCCTACTACTAGGACAGGCAGGCCTACTAAAACAACTCCCCAAAGATGACTACGTCGAAACTCTACGCAAAGAACATCAATTCCTCGCACACAAATACCAACTTACTCAGCCTCTGCCCAGCAGTACCTTTCGGCTAACACGTACCCGTCCGGCAAGTTTCCCTACTAAACGACTCATACAGATTGCCAACATCATACATCAACACGACTTCCTATCGGACTTATGTCTAGAGGTAGACTCGGAGAGAGCTCTAGAGAGGCTCTTCGGCATAGAACTCAGACACCACTATCGGGCATCGCTCGCTTCATGGTCAAGGATAGGTGGGTTATCAAAGGCTTCCGTAAGAATGCTTGGAGTCAATGTCGTCGTACCTTATCAATACCTAGTGGCAATGCTAGACAGTCGTCCAGAGCTTCGAGAGCGATCGAGCCAACTACTGAAGTCACTAGTAGCAGAAGACAATCGACCTATCAGGCTGTTTGCTCGTGCAGGACTAACAGCCACTAATGCCTCAGAGAGTCAAGCTCTACTAGAGCTATACAAGATGTATTGCCAGAGGCGCAAATGCCTCTTTTGCCGCTTCGGTCGAGCCAAGATGTGCGTTAGCAGCAGGCCATCATCTAGCTTATAGCTAAAAACACATATCACTCAACCTTACAATTAGGAGGTTCCAGACGTGTATTACCTTGGGAGTAAATGCACGGTAACACTAATCTGATGCTCTGGATGTGCACCTGCATTCACACGCACAACCCTTACGAGACTATTGCGCAATGTGCGGCTCAAAGGTTCTTGTATCTTTCTCGGTGTTTTTTGCGTGTTTGAGCGGCTTTGGGAGCCTTGAATACTATCCCCCTATCCCCATCCCTGAGGGATAT
>NZ_JRAR01000057.1:0-73621 GCF_000768935.1 Porphyromonas sp. COT-290 OH860
GCAAGCATTGATTTGGCGGAGAAAGGAGTGCTTCATACGGTCGCGACGAACCTGAGTATATACTTGTAGGAAGCTCGGAGCTTGTTCGGTTGGTTTGGGTGCCATGTCGATACAATTAATTACATATTAAAGATAGTAATAATCAGAGATATATACAACGTTTCTAACCGAAAACAGGCAAAATGCCGTGCAACGGTCTCCTATTTTGCGTGTTTCCTCCCATCAATCCTTTAGGATTAGTCGATACACCTGATGAGGTTAACCCTACGATCCGAATCAATCTGCCCATCAATTTCTTTCAGCCAAACCATTCTCCTTTATGAACCGTTATACCATTCACATAAATTCCTCACTATATCCTTAACACTCCTTAACCAAAAAGTAGAACAATTGCCATACTAAGTTTGGGCATTTTTGAGTAGATGCCACTAACCCTAGGCTCCCCCGCCCTTATGCTCAGACCTATGAATAGAGCACAAGAGCCTAACATTTGTATCAAACATATATTCGTCATCAACATCATTACCCAAATATCCGTATATTTGCGCTCTCAAATAGCCGATAAGCAACACGTTCACAGTTATTAACACCATATATTAGTATATAGCCCGAGGACACCTCTATCTATATTCAGTATCAAAATCACAGCGTAATCCACAAAGACATGAAGCAGAGATCTATTTTATCTTACTTAGCCTTTGGCTTGTGCCTCCTCCTTGCATGGAGCGGTTGGGCAGGGCCAATAGGCAGAGAGCAGGCTATGCGCCTAGCCGAGCGATATGTACAAATTGACCGAGCAGGAGAGCTTAGGCTCGCCGAGGGAGAGAAGAAGGGCGGACTAAAGCCTACATACTACATCTTCAACGACACCGACCGCTCTGGGTTTGTGATTATCTCGGGCGATGACACCACGATACCTGTCCTTGGCTACTCCGACAAGGGGCAAGTCCATCTAAATCGACTACCCGAGCAGCTCTCTGGTCTGCTCAAACGACACCAAAAGCAGGTCGATGCACTACGCTCCACCGCAGTTACCCCCGGGCTCCCTAGCCCAACGCCGAAGCCTAACCCCAAAGCCATACGGGGGCCTCTGACCAAATCTCTGTGGGATCAAGACAAACCATTCAACGACCAAGCTCCCATTATCGGCAAAGAGAGGACGGTAACAGGCTGCGTCGCCACGGCTATCTCGCAGGTTATGTACTACCATAAGTGGCCCGAGCGAGGCAAAGGGAAGCACACCTACACACCTCGAACTGGCTCGATCGGGGAGCTGTCGGCGGACTTTGAGCAGTCTGTCTACGACTGGGCTAATATGATTGACTCCTACACGTTTGATTGGAAGTGGAACAACGACACCCGTACCTACGACAAAGAGGGGCATTGGACAGAAGCTCAAGGCAAGGCTGTAGCTAAACTCATGTCCGACGTCGGGATTGCGGTCAATATGAACTATCGACGCTCTCGTGACGGCGGCAGCGGTGCCTACATGCACGATGCTGCTCGTGCGCTCAAGAAACACTTCTCCTATCATGTACGTCATCTCTCTCGCAACGAGAGCCCCAACCAGCTCTTCCTCTCCCTAATACAACAGGAGCTAGACCTAGACAACCCCATCATCATGTCTGGTGCTCAAAACGACGCAGGACATGCGTGGGTCATAGACGGCTATGACGAAAACGGCTATCTACACACCAACTGGGGCTGGGGAGGCACAAGCAACGGCTACTTCGCTCTCAGTTTCATGAGCCCTCCGATACTAGGACATGGCGGTGGAGATGGAGGATTTAACCAAGGACAGGACATCATCTTGGTACGCCCCGATAGAGAAGGACACGAACCCTTCCCTATCCAAGAGCGGCGCTACTCCTTTTTCGGCGACGGTGGCTTGTCATTTAGATCCGAGATAACCGACCTCGATCAAGACAAAATAGGGCTGATGCTTACCAATCTGAGCACCAACGCCTCGGACCTCTACCGTGGCGATCTTTCGATCTCCCTACGGGACGCCTCCGGCCAAGAGATTATGCTCTCGCAGACCAATCTCGACCTAACTGGGATCTCTAGAGGGTCATACTTCACCTCCCTACTGACCTCTATCACACTAGATCCTATGCCCGCCGATGGCACATATACTTTGAGAGCAGTATGCCGAGAGATCATTGAGCCAGACACCAATGTAGATGTACCCAATGCACAGCCTTGGCTTGAGGTTGAGTATGGAGAGCCGCTGAGTATCGAAATCAACCAAGGACGTATCACACTACCTACAATCCCCACAGAGATCAATCTATCTCTCAGCAAAGAACCCAAGCAGACAACCCTATTTTGGTCAAATCATCAGACCAGCCTACAGTTGTCTATATCCAATTCTACTCGCTTTACCACCGACTACGGCTATATCGTCGTGGAGCTAAGCCGTGCAGGAGTATCGGTAGATAAGATGAGGAGTGAGGGGTATCAGTTCTTTGATCATAGCACTTTCGATGGGATTATCACATTTCATCAAACCCCTAGCTCTTCACTGGCAGCAGGTATCTACGATGTCACCTTCTCATTCCTCGTACCAAGCAAAACGGTGCACTACACCGATGGGACAAGCCAAACTATTCCGGAGCGGAGCTATCCTATCAACAACCCTTTCGGTACCTATAAGCTAGAAATACTTGACGCAAACCAAAAGCCTATCCTGACCTACAGACCCAATAGGAACAGCAACCTAGACACACCAGAGAGCGGGACAAAAGATCTGGAGATACGCCTCAATGACGAGCTGTGGACGGAAGAAGAGCTAGACCTCAAACAGCTCGATAGCTCTACCCTCTCCATCGCCTGCGAAATCGAGAACGTAGGAGCCGAGAGCTTCACGGGTTCTCTCCGCTACGATCTAGTAGACGTAGAGCTAGGACAGCGCTATCCCTTGGGGGCGACGGGCGAGCTAACAATCCATAAACATAGGAGCGTTGATATCTCCAAAACTAAGATCAATATCCCCAAATCCGCATTCGAGCCTATACCCCTAGGGCGAACCTACGAGCTACACCTCACCGCCAATATCGCTGGTGTCGATCGAGATGTTTGGGCGACGGGGACCTATCGCCGTACACTCAAGCTCAAACAGGGTGGCACTCCCACCCCACCCAAAACCTATTATAAAGTAACCCTCACCTCAAATGAGGGCGGGCGCATTAGCATACCCGATGTCCAACTATCGGCAGTCGAGGCTAAGAAAGAGCTTAGAGTAATCGTAGAGCCAGAAATAGGCTATGAGCTGGCGAGCTTGACCGCTGGCGGCAAGGACATCAAGGACACAAAGACATTTGTCGTCGAGGGAGATACGGAGGTTATTGCCCAGTTCACTAAAAAAGTCTACCGAGTAACCCAAAAAGTAGAGGGGCAAGGAAGCATCAAGATATCTGGAGCAGATAAGCTAGAAGCAGTGACACACGGTACGCAGCTGAGCATACAAGCTAGCCCTGCCGAAGGCTACGAGCTGGCGAGCTTGACCGCTGGCGGCACAGACATCAAGGCCACAAAGACATTTATTGTCGAGAGAGATACAGAGGTTATTGCCCAGTTCACTAAAAAAGTCTACCGAGTAACCCAAAAAGTAGAGGGGCAAGGAAGTATCAAGATATCTGGAGCAGATAAGCTAGAAGCAGTGCCACACGGTGCACGGCTGAGCGTACAAGCTAGCCCTGCCGAAGGCTACGAGCTGGCGAGCTTGACCGCTGGCGGCACAGACATCAAGGACACAAAGACATTTGTCGTCGAGGGAGATACGGAGGTTATTGCCCAGTTCGCTAAAAAAGTCTACCGAGTAACCCAAAAAGTAGAGGGGCAAGGAAGCATCAAGATATCTGGAGCAGATAAGCTAGAAGCAGTGCCACACGGTATGCAGCTGAGCGTACAAGCTAGCCCTGCCGAAGGCTACGAGCTGGCGAGCTTGACCGCTGGTGGCACAGAGATCAAGGCCACAAGAACATTTGTCGTCGAGAGAGATACAGAGGTTATTGCCCAGTTCGCCAAAAAAGTCTACCGAGTAGACGTACCTAATGCCCTAGAACATGCGACACTTCGTGTAGAGGGAGCGCAAGATCTCTCCGCCGTCGAGTATGGAACAGAGCTCACACTCATCATTACGCCTCAAGCAAGCTATCTAATAGATGAGGTCAAAGTAAACAATCGTCCACTCGATGCGCCATATCGCTTCTCTGTTACTGAGCAGTGTACGGTTGAGATCACAATCAAGCAGGACACAGGCCTGACCGATATTGCAGGTGCCGAAGCCTTAATCTACCCCAATCCTGCGAGCCACTTCGTCATCATCAAGCACGTTAGCCCTAGCACTCCACTTCGCCTACGCACACTAGACGGCAGAGTGGTACGCCAAGCAGCCATGCCAGAGGCCAATGAGTTTAGATGGTCGGTAGCAGATCTAGGGCGAGGCCTATACATCATAGAGATTGGCCTACAAGCCTACAAGCTGATCCTCGAATAATCGCTCCCGATCGGAGCGGCAGGGCTTCCGTCTAAAAGCAACTATCCCCCAGATTGCCGAGTGCAATCTGGGGGATAGTCCGTTGATACTAGGCAGATAAAAGCCTACTGACCGAATAGCGAGTCCACAAATTCCTTTTTGCGGAAGAGCTGTAGGTCGTCGATGCCCTCACCCAAGCCAATGTATTTGACAGGGATTTTGAACTGATCTGAGATACCGATGACGACACCACCCTTGGCTGTGCCATCAAGTTTCGTAACGGCTAGGGCATTTACCTCCGTTGCTGCGGTGAACTGCTTGGCCTGCTCAAAAGCATTCTGTCCCGTAGAGCCGTCCAGCACTAGCAGTACTTCGTGTGGCGCATCGGGCACAACCTTCTGCATCACACGCTTGATCTTGCTCAGCTCATTCATCAACCCAACCTTATTGTGCAGACGTCCAGCCGTGTCGATGATCACGACATCTGCCTCTTGTCGAACCGCTGCGCTCAGCGTATCGTAGGCTACCGAGGCTGGGTCGGCATTCATCTTTTGTTTGATTAGGGGCGTGTCGGTGCGTGATGCCCAGATCTCGAGCTGCTCAATGGCTGCAGCACGGAAGGTATCGGCTGCTCCTAGCACAACCTTGAGACCTGCCTTCTTGAACTGATGCGCTAGCTTGCCAATCGTCGTGGTCTTACCTACGCCATTGACCCCTACCACCATTATGACGTATGGCTTCGCTCCCTCGGGAATACCGAAGGCATCGCCATCGATGACACCATTCTCGGTCAGCAGGGCTGCGATTTCTTCTCTTAGTAGAGTCGTCAGCTCACCTGTGGTTACATACTTATCCCGTGCGACACGCTCCTCAATGCGTCGAATGATCTTGAGCGTCGTGTCCACACCTACGTCCGAGGTTACTAGGACGTCCTCGAGGTCATCGAGCACATCATCATCGACCTTACTCTTACCGGCAATCGCTCGGGTGAGCTTGGAAAAAACATTCTCCTTACTCTTATTAAGCCCTTCGTCAAGCTGAGCCTTTTCTTCTTCCTTCTTTTTCTTGGAGAAAAAACTAAATAGTCCCATAGTATTTCTAGTCCATACGGTTTTTATAATCCTCGTAGCTATACTCACGAAGCATCTGTAGAGAGCCATCTAAGCGACGAAAGGCTATTGAGGGATGCGGAATGCCATTGAACATATTCGTCTTGACCGTGGTATAGTGCAGCATATCCTCAAAAATAATCCGCTGGCCGATCTCTAGAGGTTGCCCAAACGCCCAATAGCCGATGAAGTCGCCACTCAGGCAGCTATTCCCCCCGATGCGGTAGGTATGCGGAGCCTCGGTATGCGTCTGCACAATGCGTGCACCTCGTATGGCTGGTTGGTAAGGCATCTCCAGACAGTCGGGCATATGGCAGGTAAAAGACACATCAACAATAGCTGTCTTGATGCCATGATGCTCCACAAGGTCTATGATCGTCGCCTCGAGATAGCCCGTTTGCCAAGCGAAGGCACTCCCCGGCTCGAGAATGAGCTTGAGGTGCGGATGTCGCTCGCCGAAGGAGCGGAGCGTCTGCACGAGGTGATCTACATTATAGTCCTTGCGTGTCATCAGATGTCCACCACCCATATTGAGCCACTTGGCCTGCTCTAGAGCCTTGGGGAAGTTACGCTCGACGATCTCGAGCACCTCGCTTAGATTCTCGGCATCGCCCTCGCAGAGGACATGCAGATGCAGCCCCTCAATACCCTCGGGGAGCCTATCGCCCAGCTCGCTAGCCGTCACGCCAAATCGAGAACCGGGAGCACAAGGATTGTATAGATCCGTTTCGACCACAGAGTACTCTGGGTTGATGCGCAGGCCAAAGGACACACCTTGACTTGCCTCTATCTGCTCTCGGAGAAGCTCAATTTGGCTCAGCGAGTTGAAAGTAACGTGACTACTATATTTAAGGATCGTAGGGAAATTCTCGGGCGTATAACCGGGGCTAAACGTATGAGCAGGCGCACCCATCTCTTCGTAAGCTAGCTGAGCCTCGTAGATAGAGCTGGCCGTACTGTGCTTGATGTATTCGCGGAATACGGGGAACGTTTTCCAGAGCGCATAGGCCTTGAATGCTAGAATAACTTCAGCACCACTTCGTTCGGCAACTGAACGGATTAGCTCCAAGTTGCGGCGTAGTAGGCTTTCCTCTAGCACGTAGCAAGGTGACGGAATGTTATTGTTCATTTAATTATAGTCGTATCATCTTTATTTGTACAAAGATAAAAAACTGTTTGCAAACCTTGCTGTCCTCGCCTAGCTCCTCTCTCCATGCGGTTAGAGAGCAGAGGAGATAGCCCTCAAATATCGGCTCCAATCCCTTGGTTACAACGAATAGCAGACTTGCTCCTCGCCCCCTATCTCTCCTGCTATTTTAAGCAACGACAGCAGCACTCCTTTTCGGAGCGAAACAATTAAATTTATATAATTTTAAATAAAATTAGATATCTTTGCCTTGATTATTCCAATACGAATCATTTAATACAAATAGACAAATGGGAAAGTTTATCCAAGAGTTTAAGGAATTTGCGATGAAGGGCAATGTGATGGATATGGCAGTGGGTATCATCATTGGTGGTGCCTTTGGCAAAATCGTCAGCTCTTTTGTCAATGACATCATCATGCCTCCTATCGGCCTGCTGCTCGGAGGTGTCAATTTTACAGACCTCAAGCTCACCCTCAAAGAGGGCGTAGCAGAGCAAGTGAATGCCGCTGGCGAGGTAGTTAGCCCTGCCGTAGAGGCTGTAACGCTCAACTACGGTAGCTTCCTACAAGTGACTGTAGACTTCTTGATTATCGCTCTAGCCATCTTCCTCATGGTGAAGGGGGTTAATAGCCTACGCAAGAAGCAGGAAGAAGCACCTGCCGAGCCTGCAGCAGATCCAGCAGATATCGCTCTACTCAAGGAAATCCGCGACGAGCTCAAGAAGCGCAACTAGTACGATCATCCTAGACCTCCCCTCGAGGCTCTGGGTGTCGTATAGCAACCAAACAACCTAGACACCCAAGGGCGGTGTGCTGAAATACAAATTTCGGCACATCGCCTTTTGATTTCGGCCACTCCTCTATGAGAAACGAAAGAGCAGCAAGTCGTTCATCATCTTTTTAGGTTAAGAAACGTAAAAAACCCAAGGGGATTTTGGCTGAGGAGAGAGGGCTCTTGCTATGGAATAGTAAGCCAATCGGCAAGAATTGGAGGACTAATCTAAACGGATTGGTGGGCTAATCCTCTCAGAGGTGCCCACTCATCTGAGAGGATTGATGGGAAGAAATCTCCCAAAGTCGTGCATGCACGAAGACAATTACAGCAGGCAGCACAACAAACGAACTAAAATCTAGGCACTTACAGAAAGCTCGTTTTAGGCGGTTATTTTCACTCAGCTGGGAGCAAGTGCACAAGAGAGGTCAAGCGCAATCTAGAGCCTCCTAGAGGCCAAATACGCGATCTACCGTTTTTGACCCACGCTCAAGGCATTTCTCTCTTCAACATTCTGAAATTTGAGCTAAAATATAAATTTTGGTCTTCCCTACTTCTCTCTCAGCACGGCTCTATCCTCCCAATCCACAATATGCTAAGGACACAAATTTAATATCAGCTAAGGACACAATTTCATAATAATCAATATGTCGCAAGGTCTCAAGCGCACAGCCCAACGCTACATCTAGCTATTCTACACCATAACGGCTCTATCGGGGCGGATCCGATGCGTAGGGATACCCCACTCAACTCAAACTGGCAAGTATTCTAAAAGTTCTATTAGCAGATTCTCGCTTGACATGATAAGCGATAATGATTGATTGAGAATATCATATACTATTGTGTATATGAGTTTTTTGCTGTAAATTTGCGCTCTAAACAAAGAAACAAGAACAACATAAAAAGCTAACTACTAAAACAATATAAAACAAACTATATTGTCGCTCATTCTTAGATATTTCAAAAACAGCCGTCTTCTTTCGCAAATTAAGCAGCTAATAAGCGAAGGTCAGCGAATAATATAGTTTAGTTCCATCATAAATACAGTATGAACACCCTAGCCTCTAAAAGATTCAAAAAACGTACTCCCTCTTCTGTATCTCTGTTTGAATACATCGTTGCCAAACTAGTTGGCATAGGGGAGATACCTCCCAAATCCATAAAAGAATACAACGAAGAACTCGAGCAGTACAATATGACACGCTATATGAAAACACTGTACTTCTTATGCCTTGCTAGTTGCTGTGTAATTAAAGATCAGAAGCTATTTACCCCTCAGATTAGATCCCCCAAAAGACTCCCTGGTTCAAAGAAAAGACTCACTGATTCTCTTTATGAACAAAGTTTGTTTAGATTTTTCAACTTCACGACCTTTCCTAATGGGCCTGTAGAACAAGATATATATAACAGTATGTTAAAATCCGATGCTGCAGTGAGATGGTTTACACTTGACCGAGTAATGAAAATGAAAGAAAGTGTGAGTAAGGGGAATAAATCTGACGAAGTTCCTATATTCGATGGAATTAAACAGTATGAAGATGAGTTTACAGAAACTGTTATTTTAGTTAAGAAGTCTCTCAAGTACTTATTTAGTGGAGAGTACACCCCTTATTCCCAGAAGCAGGAGACTGGATCAGACCTCATCAAATATAAGGAGATTGACACACAAATGCTTATTGATGTCTCCCACTCTTTCCCTACCTGGAGAGCCCAAAAGGACGAGGATAATAGGTTAAAGGATTTGAAGGGAGCAGAAGCTATCTTTGCATTCATCAAAGCAAACAGATTGGAGAAAAATATGTCGAGACATTTGGAAGAAGGAACAAATTTGATGGCAGAGATTAGGGCATTTGAAGAATTCCGCCGAGGATAGGACAATACAAATCAATGAGGCTAGACTACTCTATGGACGAGTCTAGCCTCATTCTATATCCAATCAGACTAGAAAACATTTAAAACATACACTAGACAATATGGAATCAGAGATATTGTATATCAAACACCTTAAGAATTTAGTCGAGGAATTACTAAGAACAAGTGAAGAGACTTCCGAAGAACAAGCACTCCCAAAAAGAGATGAAAAACGATCAAAAGAGTCTCAAGAGCAAGAAGAAGTCCTCAATGCTATAAGTAAGACTTGGCTACTATTTGCAAATTCAATTATGAGTGGAGAGTTTCTTTCTCACAAAGACTACTCTCGAGATTTAGATGATATCATTCGATGGGTTGAAGAGCGAGTGAAAAAAATCAAGCCAGTATCAGCCGCCGATATAAATAACACAGAGCCCTCTTTGCATCCAATTTTATTCGTTATTCACGATTTATGCTTCAAGCTACGAACTCTGTGTATGCTCATGCGCATTCAGATTAAGATTGAGGAGAAGAATGATGTTTGGGCAATCTCCTCCCCTTTGTCTCAAATACCATTCAGCACCTCGCATCCACACGATGAACTTTTACCTCTAATAAATGGTGTGAAGATCTTGGTGGAATACTTAATTGATATGACTGAGATTGATTTTACTTGCCGTACAAGTGAAGAGAAGCTTAAAATGCTGTGCACTTTCTTTGATTTATGCGGAGCTTTAGCTGAAGAAAAGCCTATTTTCAGCACTGAGAAAAAAACAAACGATTTACTTTATGTCAAGCCAGAGGCAAAGGGGACAGCCATCGAAATGCTATATGGTAAATACCTATTTCAAGCTATTCAATGCAAATGTTCTCTATTAGCCTATCAATCCGCATTTAAAATAGAGAAGTTCGGAGGTGAAAGTATTGACGTTGCTGATAGAGACCAACAAAAGTCTTCAAAATATACAAAGCAGCCTATATGGCTATGGTCTAATTACAATGAAAAAACATACAGAGCTGTAGGAGGATCCTTTTTTATTCTCAACGGCGAACGTTATTCTAGCTCTTGGATGCTTACAGATGTCCCTTTATTTTCTTATTGGAAGAAGAATTTATTCAACTCTACAAACACCCATGCGCCGAAAGATCTAAACAGAAACCAAAAAGACACTAAGCATATATCTCAGTACAATGAGTACATAATGCGTTCTAAAGAAAACAGAGATAAGTTCCAACCTATCATTCAAAAAATACAAGACTGTGAGGATTCAGTGGCTGAGCTCTATAAAATCGCCACTGATAATAATATCTTGGAGAATGACAAAGATGATAATGCCCCTCTTGATTTTCTAATCGTATACATGAGAAAAGTAGAGCAGCAAAAAACAAGTTCTGATAATTACGAAGACAATCATAAGCGGGTAGAACTCCTTGGAGCTCTATTGTTACACTTACATCACATCAAAAAGAAGTACAAACGAATTAATCAGCCCTACGAGCAAATTCGTCTTTTTGAGGATTCTTTTTTCACTTATGAACCAGGGAAGCCATCGTTTTTTATTGCCTCCTTTGGGTGTAAATTTGTCAATCCTGATTGGTTGGAAGATGTTGATCTACGATACAATCGACTACTCAGAAAATTTAGAATAGATGAGTCTAAAGAACTATATAATGATGCTCAAGCTATATTTAAAAACGTGAAAGCTCATGGGAAGACACTTGAAACTCTACAAAAAGATAATGTTGAGTCTCTCAAATCACAACAGCGAGACTACCTTGCCCTTCTAGGTATTTTTTCTGCACTTATTGCTCTCACTATTAGTACCGTTACATCATTTAGACTTGCAGAAACTATTTGGGACTACTTAGTGATGCTCGGAGGAGCTTATCTACTAATTGCTCTACTTGTACTAGTCCTATATCTAAGGAATGAAGAGCAAGGAGTGATTGAGAAGTGCCTAGAAGGCGATGAGAAGGAGGGAAGCAAACCAATATCACCAAATAAGAAGGCGCAATTAGGCGATGAGAAGGAGGGAAGCAAACCAATATCACCAAATAAGAAGGCGCAATTGTGCAATTCTACTAAGATTATATACTTATCGATGGCTATTGCTGCACTCCTCGCGCTTCTTGGTATTGGCGTTAAGAGTGGATACATAAGAACTCCTTTAGGTATTACCATCATAACAACGGATAGTATCAACCTTAAAACACCAGCAGTGGTTAACGAAATTAACTTAGAGGCACCTCAAGTAACGGTATCCTCCACTACCTCGTCAAGCACCTCGGAGAAAAAAAAGAAGAAGGTAAGCAAACAAAGTTCTAGTGCTCAGACTTTAGATTGACAAAATGTCGACAGAGTGAATATCGTAACAGACGAGCTCTGATACACCTAAAATAGGGAAAATGTCATAGTCATCGTAGCCCCAAGATTGAAGAGTTGTATCGCATCACATAGTAAGGGCTGTCACATCTGTGACGCACTGAGCAAAATCTGAGGACTAATTTTGCTCAAAATATCAGGACGTTCGTTAATCTCATTGCAGCAATCAATGCCTGTCAATACCTATTAATCGGTATTTTCATAAAGTATTTAGATTAATAGGTGCGATATGTTTAATTTTGCTACGCAAAGAGAACGGCAGCCACCAGATCAAAACCTCACTCTACGAGGACACGCTGAAGCTATAGCTCTTGGCGAACATTAGGTTAGGTGTGGTCGATAGCCGTTTATTTAACTCGTCATTCATCAAAAAATGCTGTAATGCAACAACAACCTAACTTCAAACGTGGTGCTTGGGAGCACGAACTCAATGTCCGTGACTTCATCGCACTCAACATTACGCCCTACGATGGCGATGCGAGCTTCCTATGCGGCCCGACCGAGAAGACTCGTAAGATCTGGGACCTCTGTCTAGAAGCACTCAAAGAGGAGCGTGACAACAATGGCGTTCGCTCTATCGACACCAAAACCATCTCTGGCATCACAGCCTTTGCCCCCGGCTACATCGACAAGGATAATGAGGTAATCGTAGGTCTACAGACCGACGAGGTGCTTCGCCGTGCGATGAAGCCCTTCGGTGGCTACAAGGTGGTGGAGAAGGCTGTACACGAGAATGGCCTCGAAGTAGACCCTCGTGTAACGGATATCTTCACCAACTACCGCAAGACGCACAACGATGGAGTGTTTGATGTGTACACGGACGAGATCCGCAAGTTCCGCTCCTTGAGCTTCCTCACGGGGCTACCAGACAACTATGCCCGTGGTCGCATCATCGGCGACTACCGCCGTCTTGCCCTCTATGGTGCCGACCGTCTGATCGCATGGAAGAAGGCAGACCTAGCCGCTCTACTTGGTCCTATGACCGAGGAGCGCATTCGTCTGCGTGAAGAGGTAGCCGAGCAGATTAAGGCACTTCACGAGATTGTACAGATGGCTGCGGATCACGGCTTCGATGTTCGCCGCCCGGCCTACACAGCTCAAGAGGCTGTACAGTGGGTATACTTCGCTTATCTAGCTGCCGTCAAGGATCAGGACGGTGCTGCCATGTCGCTGGGTAACGTGTCTGGGTTCCTAGACATCTATATCCAGTACGATCAAGAGCACAACGGCCTAAGCGAAGAGCTGGCGCAGGAGCTCATCGACCAGTTCGTCATCAAGCTACGTATGGTACGCCACCTACGCATGAATGCCTACAACGAGATCTTCGCTGGCGACCCAACATGGGTAACGGAGTCTATCGGTGGTCGCCTCTTCGACGGTCGTCACAAGGTAACCAAGACGAGCTTCCGCTTCCTCAATACACTCTACAACCTCGGCCCAAGCCCAGAGCCCAACATCACGCTGCTCTGGTCGCCAAGTCTACCGGAGGGCTTCAAGCAGTTCGCCGCTCAGGTATCTATCGACACGTCTTCTATCCAGTATGAGAATGACGATCTGATGCGCTCTACACGCCACTCGGACGACTACGGGATTGCCTGCTGTGTGTCCTTCCAAGACATCGGTAAGCATATCCAGTTCTTCGGGGCACGTACGAACCTAGCCAAGGCTCTCCTGTTGGCGATCAACGGCGGACGCTGCGAGGCTACTGGCACGGTGATGCTCGAGAATATCCCAGAGCTCAAGGGCGATGTACTCAACTTCGACGAAGTATGGGCGAACTACCTCGTAGTGCTCAAGGAGGTAGCACGCATCTACAACGAGTCGATGAACATCATACACTACATGCACGACAAGTACTACTACGAGCGTGCTCAGATGGCTTTCATCGACACGAACCCACGCATCAACCTAGCCTACGGTGTAGCAGGTCTATCCATCGCAGCCGACTCACTCTCCGCCATTAAGTATGCCAAGGTAATGCCTAAGCGCAACGAGAAGGGACTGACCGAGGGCTTCACCATCGAGGGCGAATTCCCTTGCTATGGCAACGACGACGACCGTGTAGACAGCATCGCCACCGAGCTGACGAGCCTCTTCTCTCGTATGCTACGTGATCTACCTATATACAAGGGCGCAGAGCCTACGCTATCGGTGCTGACCATTACCTCCAACGTGATGTATGGCAAGAACACTGGTGCTACGCCAGACGGACGTGAGGCTGGTACGGCCTTCGCCCCCGGAGCGAACCCCATGCACGGCCGTGACAACCACGGAGCGATCGCCTCACTCAGCTCGGTGGCTAAGCTCGACTACGCAGACGCAGAGGACGGCATCAGCAATACCTTCAGCATCATTCCACACTCTCTAGGGTCTAATAAGGAAGAGCAGGTAGAGAACCTTATCGCTATGATGGACGGTTACTTTACTAAGGGTGCACACCACCTCAACGTCAATGTGCTCAACCGTGAGATGCTCGAGGACGCTATGGAGCACCCAGAGAACTACCCACAGCTGACGATCCGTGTGTCGGGCTATGCGGTGAACTTCATCAAGCTCAGCCGTGAGCATCAGCTCGAGGTGATCTCTCGCTCATTCCACAAGAGAATCAGATAATCACCACAGACAATGCTTCGAATACATTCATTCGAATCCTTGGGAACTTTCGACGGGCCGGGTATCCGGCTCGTCGTTTTCCTACAGGGCTGCAATTTTCGCTGCCTCTATTGCGCCAACCCCGACACGATCCCAATCGGTCAGGACGGCAAACTCGTAGAGCCCAGTGAGGTGCTACGCCGTGCGATCAATGAGAAGCCTTTTTTCGGCAAGCGAGGCGGTATTACCTTCAGCGGAGGGGAACCGACCGTACAGGCCAAAGAGCTCATTCCGCTCTGCCACGACCTCAAGGCCGCAGGTATCCATATCTGTCTGGACACGAATGGGAGTATTCACAATCAGCACGTCCGAGAGCTGTGGGAGCTAGTGGATCTAGTCTTACTAGACTGCAAACAGATCAACCCCGAGCGACACAAGCTCCTGACGATGCTCGACAATAGGCGCACGCTCGAGACGGCGCAGATCCTCTCCGAGATGGGCAAGCCCGTTCGCCTGCGCTACGTACTCGTGCCGGGCTATAGCGATGCCGAGGAGGATCTACATGCTTTGGGCAAACACTTCGGCGGATTTGCCAATATCGAGCGCCTAGAGATCCTCCCCTACCATACCTACGGCAAACACAAATACGAAACTCTCGGCCAGCCCTATGCCCTAGAGGCCATTCACGAGCCTACGCCCGAGGAGGTAGACCGAGCCGTAGCTATCCTCTCGCCTTACTTCCGTACCGTCTGGACACAGTAGGCGCTATGAATCAGTTCTTCACACCTATTACCTCGTCCATCAATCCAGACATCGTCTTGGAGGACATCGAGCTAGAGCTCGTACGAGCAGCTTGTACACGCAAGCAGCTAGCCAAAGGCGACTTCCTCCTGACCCATGGGCAGCGGTGCCGCCATACTTTTTTCATCGAGCGAGGGCTGGTACGCTAGTACTCAATCGACCCCAAGGGCAAGGAACACATCTTATTCTTTGCTGCCGAAGGGGCTTTCCTCGACAATATCGAGGCGGTTCACTTCAACGCTCCCTCGTCCTACTTCATTCAAGCCATTGAGCTGACAGATGTACTCCTCATCAGCGAGGAGGCTCTCGCAGAGCTAGCTAAGCGCCTGCCTCACTTCTCCGATCTACACAGTCGGCTTCTCTATCAGCACATCATGCATCAGCACAAGCGTATCACCCAGCTACAGTCGAGCTCCGCCGAGGATCGGTATATGACTTTCGTACGCGATTACCCCGAGATGATGCTCCGTGTGCCACAGCTCATGATCGCATCATACCTTGGCATTACCCCAGAGAGCCTCAGCCGAGTAAGGAAGGCTTTAGCCGACAAAAACTTCAAACGATAATTATGAAAGAGGGCATTGCCGTTGGCAATGCCCTCTTTCATTTCTTAGGCTTTCATCTTCGTTCTTACCATAGGTCAATGCACAGGGCTAGCGATGGCCGTACCTTTGTATCATCAAACGATATAATTAATGAAGCAATGACTAAGAAAATTCAGTTCGTGGCTGCCCCTCAAGAATCCCACTGGGTAGGGGACGGCTTCAAGGTACACAACTTGATCCCCAGCTTGCCGGGGCTAAGTATGAAGGAGATGGACCCTTTCATCATGCTAGACTACAATGCGCTGATGCAAGTCGAGCCTCACGAAGTGCCTAGAGGCGTGGGCGTTCATCCGCATCGTGGGTTCGAGACGGTGACCATCGCCTATGAAGGCAAGGTAGAGCATCACGACAGCGGTGGCGGTGGCGGTATCATCGGAACTGGCGATGTGCAGTGGATGACGGCTGCCTCCGGAGTACTACACAAAGAGTACTACGAGCGCCAGTGGTGCAGGCAGGGGGGAGCCTTCCAGATGGTTCAGCTCTGGACAAACCTCCCTGCCAAGGATAAGATGAATCCACCCTCCTATCAGGCTATTGCCAACGCAGATATGGGACGGCAGGAACTAGACGACGGCAAGAGCTTCATTGAAGTGATCGCTGGGCAGTATGGGGAGGTTCAAGGACCGGCCAAGACACATTCGCCAATCCACATGATGAATGCAAAGCTCTTCGACGGAGCCAAAGCCGAATTCTCCTTCCCTGCTCACTACAATACACTGGTACTCGTCATCTCTGGTCAAGTACTCGTCAATGGTACGGAGGTAGCGACCGATCATCTGGTCAAGTTCGCCAACGAGGGAGAGTCGTTCAGCATTCAAGCCCTTGGGGAGCATGCGGTAGCACTTGTCCTCAGCGGCGAACCACTCAACGAGCCGATCGCAGCCTATGGCCCATTCGTGATGAATACTCCGGGGGAAATCAAACAAGCTTTCATAGACTACAACCTAGGGAAATTTGGGTATCTGGAGGATTAACCCAAAGCGCAAGCACTCGTTTAGCCCACCCAAAGCCTCGGGAGCGAGGACAAAGAAGTGAACATTATTGAGCAAGGCGTGTTGTGATGAGCCACAGCACGCCTTGCTCGATGAGTATAGATCGAGTATTCGTAGGCCAAAGCATTGATCAACAAGCCAGACAAAAGCCTACTATGCAACCCTCGAAATTAAGTATCGGGGCAAAGATTTCTAAAACTCTATGGGGATTTAATGCATTTTGGAAGAAGTAAAAAGCATTACATTCTGAAAAAAGACATTATCTTTGCCACAGAGATATAAATTATTAACTAACTACAAACGAATAAGCTCTACTCTTATGGAGAAGCCCTACGTAATAGGCGTAGACCTCGGAGGCACCAATACGGTCTTCGGTATTGTAGATGCACGAGGCAACGTGGTTGTGAACGCATCGATCAAAACAGGTACGCATAACGACATTGAACTATACCTAAACGATCTCGAGGTTGGTCTGAACATGCTCATCGAGCAGGTAGGTGGCAAGGAGATGATACGAGGCATCGGTGTAGGAGCGCCAAACGGCAACTACTTCACAGGCTCGATCGAATTTGCCCCCAACCTACCTTGGAAAGGAAAGATTCCTCTAGCACAGATGATCCAAGACCGTATGGGCATCCCCGTAGCACTAACCAACGACGCCAATGCAGCCGCCATCGGAGAAATGACCTACGGTGCAGCTCGTGGCATGAAGGACTTCATCGTGATCACGCTCGGCACTGGCGTAGGTAGTGGCATCGTAGTAGGCGGTCAGCTCGTGTACGGACACGACGGCTTCGCTGGCGAACTTGGTCACATGATCGTGCGTCGCAACGGGCGTATCTGCGGTTGCGGTCGTCAAGGTTGCCTAGAGACCTACACATCTGCCACTGGAGTAGCACGCACAGCTCGTGAATATCTAAGCATTCGTTCCGAAGACAGCTTGATGCGCTCTGTAGACATCGACACGATTACCTCTAAGGACGTATTCGATGCGGCGATCAAGGGAGATAAGCTAGCCCTAGAGATCTTCGAAGCTACTGGTGCTATCCTTGGGGAGGCATTCGCCGACTTCGTTACGTTCTCCAGCCCAGAGGCGATCATTCTCTTCGGTGGTCTGACCAAGTCTGGCGATCTGCTGATGAACCCCATCAGACACCACATGGAGAAGAACCTGCTGAACATCTACAAGGGCAAGACGAAGCTACTCTTCTCTCAGCTCAAGGGAAGCGATGCAGCCGTACTAGGAGCCAGTGCTCTTGGTTGGGAAGCTAAGCCTATCGCATAGGCGCGATAGACCTAAACAACTAAATATATAGAGCGGAGGCTGCATCGAGGTAAAACCCTCGTCGCAGCCTCTGTCTGTTTTTCATCACCTATTTTCCTCGTTAAGCGTTATGTTAGCAGAGAATCCTTTACATAGCTTCAAGTTCTGTCCTCGCTGTGGGGCAGAGGGCTTCGCCGATCACGGCAAGCGAGCCAAGAGTTGCGCCCAGTGTGGGCTGACCTACTACGCCAATGTCGCCTCCGCTGTGGCTTGCCTGATACTCGACCGACACGACAACGGCCTATTCGTGCGTCGTGCCTTCGAGCCTGCCAAAGGAACGCTTGATCTACCAGGCGGATTTGTCGATCCTCTCGAAACAGCGGAGGCTGCCGTCATCCGTGAGATCAAAGAAGAAACGGGACTTGATGCCCAAGATATAACCTATCTAATGTCACTACCCAATATCTACCCTTACTCTGGAGTTACGGTCTATACCTCCGACCTATTCTTCCTCGTGCGAGTAGATAGCTTCGATGGAGCAGTAGCGGCGGACGATGCAGCAGAGCTTGTCATCCGTCCACTCTGCCAAATCCACTCCGATGAGTTCGGCCTTTCATCCATCAAGCAGTTCATCGCTTCGGTAGAGCATTACCTCCCCAAAGATAATCTATGAGGGTCAAAGACCTGATTCCTCTGCTGGTACTACTCGCTGGTATTGTCTTGAGTCGGTGGCTGGCTCCTCTCGCTCCGCTCATTCCCTACACCATATCGGGAATGCTCTTCCTCACATTCCTGCGTGTGCGACCTAGGGACTTGCGCTTGCAGGCTTCGCATGGGGTACTCTTGCTCATTCAGCTCCTGCTGGCAGGCATAGCTTACTTCTGCTCCCTGCCTCTCGGCACACTCGCCGCCCAGTCCGCCCTACTACTATTCTTGACTCCTGCCGCAACGGCTGCACCTACCATCGTGATGCTCCTCGGTGGGCAAGCTGGCTACACGACTACCTACGTCCTGCTGAGCCACACGATGATTATGTTCGTTGCCCCTGCAGTCTTGCCCTTGGTGGGTGATGCTGGGGCAGATGTCCCCTTCATCACACAAGCCTCGAAGATCTTCTGGAGTATCACTCCACTCATCGTGCCAGCGATTGTCCTCGCATGGGGATTGCTGTGGCTACACCGCCCTATAGCCGAGCGAATCTCTCGGTTCAAAGGCTTACCCTTCTTCATCTGGCTACTCTCTCTGCTTCTACTCATGGCGCACACGGCCGAGTTTATGCGTCAGCACTCTGGCTGGACGTGGCAGGAGATCACCCTACTTGCTGGCATCAGCCTAATCGCCTGCTTGGCTCAATACTTCATCGGGCATACACTCGCCTCTAGGCTCGGAGCGGAGCAGCATACTATCCGCCACGCTCTCGGACAAAAAAACACGACGCTATCCCTGTGGTTAGCGTCGCTATTCCTACTGCCCCTCTCGCCCGTAGCCATCGCCTGCTACATCATTTGGCAGAATATCATATTGACCTATCTATTGGCTCGCTTCCGTCCTCAGACCTAACTCTTGATGCAGGGCATCAAAGCGGATGACCGCCTGCTCGCCATGCTTGAGTAGAGAGCGACGAACGGCCCCTAAACTCTTGCGCTTGCCGAGCTTGGTTTTGGAGAAAAACTTGTCGGCATAGCACACGATGCGCTCCTCGACGCTCTGGGGGGCATAGATCCCCTCTGGCAAATCAATCCCACGTTGTCTGATCTCCTGCATTATCAGCCCAGAACCCGTATGCCGCTCGGCGACCAGAGCATGCCTCGGATAGCCTAGGCTACGCAGTAGCTCTGCCCCGAGATAGCCATGTCTGATGTAGGGTTCATCTCCATGACAGTCGATACCAGAGGCATCGGTGAGATAAATCCCGATATCGTGGAGCATAGCCGCCTCTTGGACGAACTGTAGATCTGCACCAAGCTCGGCATGAGCCTGCACGATCTCGGTCGCCATCTGGCACACATCTTGGCTATGCGCCACAAGAATCCGATAGGCCTCGCTACTGGGCGAATAGTATCGCTGGATAATCTCTATTGGGTCAATCATACCAAAAGCTAAACTAAAAAACTAGGCTATCGAGGAGCAGGACACTACCCAATAGCCTAGCGAATATTCACAATCGAATCTCTACTGCATGGCAGCCTCAACTCCCGTACGGACCGTGGCGATGACGGCAATCAAGCTATTGGCGATGAACTTCACCGAGATTGCCAGCAGGATTACCCCGAAGAATTTACGCAGGATATACGCCCCATTCTTGCCGAGCATACGCTCAATAGGGTCTACGAACCTAAGCCCAAGATAGACGACAATCATATTGAGGATAACACTCATAGCGACATTGATCATCGCGATGCCCTGCCCTTGTAGGGTAAGGATAGTCGTGAAGGCGGCAGCTCCTGCAAAAAGGGGGAAGACTAAAGGAATAAATGTCGCATTAGCCGTAGGACCATCCTCGCGAAAAATCTGTATGCCGAAGACCATCTCGGCAGCCATCACAAAGAGAATAATCCCCCCCGCTACACCAAAGGAAGAGATGTCTACACCTAGCTTGTCGAGCAGAGGCTCACCAATAATTAGGAAGCACAGCAACACCAAGCAAGAATAGATCCCAACTTGCGCTGCACTAAACTTCTGACCTCTATCCTTGAGCGACAGTACGATCGGGATCGCACCTAGGATATCGATCGTCACAAAAAGAGGCGCAAATGCTTTGATGATTTCGCTGATGCTAAACAGCGATAACTCATGGGTAATGTTGGAGAAAAACGACATAAGGGTTCGATCGATCTATTTGAACTTCTAGGTACAAAAAGAGCGGTAGGCGAGACTCGAACTCGTGACCCTCGGCTTGGGAAGCCGATGCTCTACCAACTGAGCTACTACCGCTTGTAAAGGCAGATGACTTGTTCCTAAAAAGGCCATCTATTTCCTTGGCAACAAAAGTAGATAAATCCGACAAAATCACAAAACCTTTTTGCAGATTACCTCACAGATCCGACACGACCTCTGGATACCGCCCACGGATAAAAAGAGAAAGGTGTTTCATAATGCACGAGCAACACAACTGTTTGCGCATTATAAAACACCTTAAAAGGGGGCCGTGCCAAAAATAAAGTCTGACACACCCCCTCCGATGTGTACTAGGCAGGGAGCTCAAGGCTCCTTGCTTGGGCAGCCTCTCCCTACCGATACGGCAGAGGAGGTGCGGTCTACTAAAGGTTTTCTACCTTCTCTACGATCTCAGTAGCCATAGAGTCTGCAGCAGCTGCTGTAGAGTCAGCAACAGCTTCAGCCTTTTCTACTACTGCTTCTACTGCTTCGATAGCTTCGTTCTTCAGAGAGTCTGTAGAAGCATTTTCGTTAGTCTTGTTACCGCAAGAAACGAAAGAAAGAGCAGCAACGAAAGCGCAGAGTGATACAAATTTCTTCATTGTAATTGATTTTTAATGTTTGAATTCAACTTCTAAAACGGCGCAAAGGTAAGGTAAGTTTCTGATATCGCAAAATTTCCACCCGACTTATATGCGTGTTTTTTACTTCTACCGACATCGCCCCAGCACACCCTCTCCCCTAGCGCTCAGCGAGAGAAAATGAACCCGAGCAACTCCTTGAGGATCTCCCCACTAGAGAGCGAGGCATCTACCCCCTTGCTTGCAGCATCGGCCAGACGAATCCGACGGATAATCTCGAAGACTGCCCCCGAAGAGTAGAGCCTAGCCCCGGTAAGATAATCTCGTACTTGGAAGCTCCCCACTTTGAGTAACTCCCCGACACTCCGCTCATTGATCTGCGGCAGATAGTACACCGCCATAAGCGTCGAGAAATAGTTGAATAGGACTGGGAGTGTCGTCTGAATTGGGTAGTTTTTCTCATTAGCCGCAAAATAATAAGCGACCTTGAAGGCCTTGGCTGCATCTCGCTCGACCACCGCACGCAGGAGCTCAAAATTATTGTACTCCTTACTGATACCGATATGCCGCTCTATGAGTTCTGGCGTGACCAACCTGCTGGACGCCCCACTTAGGGCAATAGAGAGCTTATCCACCTCCGAGAGTATCTTTTCTAGATCATTGCCCGTATGGTCTGCCATGATATAGGCCGTGCGAGGCTCTATATTGAGCCCCACGGCAGAGAACGATTTGATGATGAAATCCGGGATCTTGGAGTCGTAGATCTTGCTGCTCTCGTAGAGCCCATCAATGGCCTCTAAGGCCTTGTAGAGCGCACGGCGCTTGTCCGCCTTCTTTTTGTAGCAGAGTACTAGGCAGGTCGTATCGGGCAGACTCGGGATATAGGGGGCTACTTGCTCTAGATCCTTGATCATCTGAGCCTCCCGCACCAGCACGAGATGCTTCTGCCCCATTAGCGGAAAGCGCATGGCCTCGGAGATGATATCCTTGGCTGCGACATCGTGCCCGTAGAGAACCGATAGATTGAAGTCCCGCTCATCTTCGGGGATCAGCTCCGAGGCAAAAACCTCGGCTAATTTATCAATGAAGAGAGGCTCCTCACCCCAGAGCATATAGGCGGAGGCAAGGCTCTTTTTCTTGATTTTGCGTACAATATCTTCGTAGGTCGGCATCTTGAGAAACTCGCATATTTGGACTTAATCGGGCAGAAATCTGTACTTTCGCTTAGGCTACGCCCGCATAACTCTAGGACAAAGATAGATGATTAGACTAAACCTACCCCCCTATGCCATTCGGCTCAAGCAAGACTCAGACAAGTACTATGTCTTCGACGATCTACGCCAGAGATTCGTACGCCTCACACCAGAGGAATGGGTACGCCAACACTTCGTGCATTACCTTACCGATCATCTTGGCTATCCTAGAGAACTAATGATGAACGAAGTTCCTCTACAACTCGGTTCCCTAAAGAAGCGCAGCGATACGGTCCTCTACGATCGCACCCTCCGAGCCCAGATGCTTATCGAGTACAAGGCTCCGTCTATTAGGCTCAGCGAGGCTGTACTAGAGCAAATAGTCCGGTACAACTATCACTTCCGTGTCCCCTACCTCGTCCTGAGCAACGGGTTGGAGCATGTCGCCTATCAAATAGACTATACTCAAATGAGCTACAAGCAGCTAGAGGAGATCCCCCACTACTTGGCCTTGGCACCAAAGCAAGCATAGTCGAGGGCGAATCACCCTGTACAACGCTATGAGATCCGTGCCCTGCTCTCTGCAAATCTCAATTTATTACTCCTTTCATCTTCCATGGTTGCCAGACCTGTAGTGCTGCAAACTAGGAGTGGCAGTATCTCAAAGTTTACAAATCATGATGTAGTCTTCTTGATGCTCATGAGCAACCTCAAAGCCGACTTTCTGATACATACGCACCGCATAGTTCATCTTTTGGACTGATAATGAAACTTGCTTATACCCATGCTCTCTCAATGCCGAGAGCATTTGCCTCATAAGTTCTGTACCGATGCCCAAATTTCTGTACTCTTTGAGAAGAGAAATCGAAAGTGATGGTGTTTCATCATCGACATGGCCGTAATCATTCATAATGCGAGTCCACACTGCCCCTACTATATCCCCATCTACTTCTACGACATAGCACACATCGGTTTTCTTGCCAAAATCCGAGATGTACATTTGTAGATCAGGGTGCTTGATGATATCCTTTGATGGCGCTTCAACTCCTTCTGGAATAAAGATAGCCTCGTACAAAAATGTATCGAGGACACTGACCTCAGTTGGCTTTAATGCTCTTATTCTATAATCCATATACCCCCTCTATGCTTATTCAATTAGGTTTAGAAATTTCCCTATTCGATCGTTTTCTGTGTATAAAATTAGCTTGTTCTCTTCTATGTACAGCAATATAGCGTGCTTGGCTCAAAATCTCTTGCATTACACACTCCGCTCTGTCTATTGCGTGATAATGCGCACGTAGTGTCCCGACACATCAATCGAAAGCAAAATCAGTTTTTCGCTTTTTATGTTAAAATACATAAACGGATTGAGCCTAAATTTTGGGAACCAAAAGAGCATTTTGGGAGAAGCTATTAGTTCCAAGCAATAAATTGATGGGAACGTTCTTTTGGATTGTAGGACTAATCCTCGGTGATGTGCCCACTAATCCGCAGAGATTGATGGGAAGAAAACCTAATAGTTTGGCTTCTCTGAGAGAAAATCGGTCACAAAAACAAAATACAAATCTGATTATCAATACATTATAAACAGCCTGTTTTAGACAATTATTTTCGTTCGCCTAGGGGTAAAGTACCCCAAAGAGGGCAAACCTCGTCTAGAGGCTCCTAGGGGGTAAATACGTGATATAAACAAATTATCCACTGTTTATACACATCTTCCCATCAACATTCTGAAACCTGCACTAAATTATAAATCTCCATCGCCTATCGTCAAATGTAATCTACTCAGGTTACTTGCGACATTTGCTCTGCTCAGACCTGCCAAAGGGAGCGATAGATAGAGGCTAGAGGCCTAGAAGTGTACACTTGCTGGTAGCTTACAGCACAGAGCTTGCTCAAATGAGCCATTTTGCACAGAGAATTGGCTATCTTTGAGGGACAACGTAAATAACTAGATCGACTATTAGCTACTAATTTGTGTAAAGCATGAAAAGCGTATTGACCTCCGCCCTGCGTATAGCCTCCGTGGCCGTAGGGCTCCTCTCTGCTACGCCACAGCTAGAGGCTCAACAGGGCTATCAGCCTACTACCGACAATCTGCAAGCTCGTGAACAGTTTAGGGATAAAGGCTTCGGCATCTTCCTACACTGGGGCTTGTATAGCATGTTTGCCCAAGGCGAGTGGTATATGACCAATGCCAACATCAATCATCTGGAATATGCCAAGTCTGCGGCAGGGTTCTATCCCGCTAAGTTCAACGCAGCCGAGTGGGTAGCCGCAATCAAAGCCTCGGGAGCAGGCTATCTGACCATTACCTCGCGCCACCATGACAGCTTCTCCCTCTGGGATACCAAGTACAGCGACTACAACATCGTCAAGGCGACCCCTTTTGGCCGTGATGTACTGGCCGAGCTACGGGACGAGTGTCGCAAGCAGGGGCTCGGCTTCCACATCTACTACTCTCTGCTCGACTGGCACAGAGAGGACTATTACCCTCTAGGACGCACGGGCCGAGGCACAGGACGCACGGGGCAAGGCAAATGGCAGGACTACGACGACTTTATGAACAATCAGCTCACCGAGCTCGTGCGGGACTACGACGCCGACGCCATCTGGCTAGACGGCTGGTGGGACCATGATATTCACCCCGACTTCGATTGGAACTTTGGGCGTATGTACCACAACATTCATCAGATCAAGCCCAGCTGCCTCGTGGGGAACAATCATCATCAGACACCTTTTGAGGGCGAAGACTTCCAGATGTTTGAGCGAGATGTACCGGGCGCTAATACAGCAGGCCTATCGGGGCAAGACATCAGCCACCTGCCTCTAGAAACCTGCCAAACGATGAATGGCATGTGGGGGTACAAGATTATTGACCAGAGCTATAAGTCCGACAGTACACTTATCCGCCTGCTCGTGCAGACGGCAGGGCGCAATGCCAACCTCCTACTCAACATAGGCCCCGAGGCATCGGGTGTACTCCCTAGCTTGGCTCTGGATCGGCTCTCCAAAATAGGCAAGTGGATGCAGATCTACGGCAAGACAGTCAAGGACGGCGTGCGTGGGGGAATTATCCCTCCGCAGGAATGGGGCGTGACGACGCAACGTGGCAAGACGCTCTACCTACATATCCTCGACTGGCGGAGCCGTATGCTCTCCCTACCTCTGGTAGAGCATGTGCGTAGCGTCAAGGTTTTCGATAGTGGCCGCCCCGTACCTTTCCAGCAGACGAAGGCCGGTCTAACACTTACTTTTGACAAGGCTCCCTCAGAGGCCAATCCGATTGACTATGTCGTAGAGGTAACACTCAAGTAGCAAGTATGGAGTATCGGATAGAGAATTGTGCTAACTGCGCCGAAAGTGCTCGTCGTGCTGCGCTTGGCGGTGCCTATCGGGTGGAGCTATGTGCAGGTATGCCCGAGGGGGGGACAACCCCCTCGTACGGAGAGATTAGAGCGGCACGTGCACTCATCGACATCAAGCTCAACGTAATCATTCGCCCCCGTGGTGGGGACTTCCTCTACACGCCTCTAGAAGTCAAGACGATGCTCTACGACATCGAGATGGCTCGCTCGCTCGGGGTAGACGGCATAGTGGTCGGTTGCCTAACGGCAGAGGGTGATGTGGACAAGGCTACGATGCGCCAGCTCATCAAGGCTGCGGGGGGGCTACCCGTAACCTTCCACCGAGCGATAGATATGTGCCGTGATAGGAGTAAGGCCTTGGAGGACATCATAGAGCTGGGCTGTACACGTGTGCTCACTTCTGGAGGTGCAGCCACAGCCATGGACGGAGCTGACGAGATAGCTCGCTTGGTAGCACAGGCTCGTGGGCGTATCATCATGATGCCGGGTAGTGGCGTCAATCCGTCCAATGTGGCAGAGCTAGCACGCAGGACAGGAGCGCAGGAATTTCATTTCTCTGGTCGTAGCGGTGAGGACAGCCCGATGCGTTACCGCCACGAAGGCGTTTCGATGGGCGGCACAGTGACGATAGACGAATACCGCCGTGAGCTCACCGACCCCGCCAAGATCCGTGCAGCCGTCGAGGCCCTAGCAGGGATATAGCGGGTTGGCAGGTCTTAGAGTAAGTATTCTGTATAGGCTGAACAACCTTGTAGATTACCTATAACCAACGAATATCTTGTAGCATGCTGCGTCGCTATAAGCTAGGGTCTGATTGTTGGTACAACTAATCACCTAAACTCCTTAATGAAACATCATTGACAAAATCGAATAACAATGGTAACACGAATCTTATCTTTTGCGCTTGCGCTTGGGTTATTGGGTATGGCTTCGGGAGAGGCGGCTCCTCAAGGCAAGCCCCTCACACCTCTGGAGCGTAAGCAACAGATCTTCCCCGAGGGAGATCTATTCCGCATCTTCAAAACCCCAATGAGCGAGCAGGAGCGTGAGGCAATGGCATTCCTCTACGCCTATATGCCAGCCAACGATCTAATTGATTACTCAGGCGAATTCTACTTAAGGCATGTACGCTCCTCTCTCCAAGCACGCCAAGAAATGCCTTGGGGAAGTAAAATCCCTGATCGAGAATGGCGACACTTCGTCCTACCCGTACGTGTCAATAACGAAACGCTCGACTCGGCACGTATGGTTTTCTACGATGCACTCAAAGATCGTGTCAAGGGGCTTTCGCTCTACGATGCTGTGCTAGAGGTCAATCACTGGTGCCACGAACACGTTGTCTACACACCGAGCGACTCTCGTACCTCTTCGCCTCTGGCTACGATACGCACAGCATACGGCCGCTGTGGGGAGGAGTCTACACTGCTGGTAGCTGCCCTGCGAGCCGTTGGTATCCCAGCCCGACAGGTCTATACCCCACGCTGGGCTCACACCGACGACAACCACGCTTGGGTCGAGGCTTGGGTCGATGGCAGATGGCACTTCCTCGGAGCCTGTGAGCCAGAGCCTGTGCTCGACCTCGGGTGGTTCAATGCTCCAGTATCTCGTGCTATGCTGGTACACACCAAGGTTTTCGGCCACTATGATGGGCCAGAGGACGTGATGAGCCGAACCCCCACTTACACCGAGATCAACGTCATCGGCAACTATGCCCACACGAGCCCTGTAGAGGTCGAGGTCGTAGACGAGGCAGGCAGACCTCAGTCAGATGTCTTGGTAGAGTTTAAGGTCTACAACTACGGCGAGTTCTACTCCGTAGCGACTAAGCGAACTGACAAAAGGGGGCGCACCTCTCTCACGGCTGGGCGAGGCGATATGCTCATCTATGCGAGCAAGCCAGAGGGTTCTGGCTATCGCTATGGTATGGGGCAGGTCAGCTTCGGGCAGGATAAGACGCTTCGCCTCGTGCTCAAGCATCAGCCTAGCGATAAGCTAGAGATGCAGCTCACAGTGACACCTCCACGAGAAGACGCTCGCTACCCCGAAGTGACAGAAGCACAGAGAGTAGAGAATAACCGCCGTATGGCTCAGGAGGATTCGATCCGCAATGCCTACGTATCTACATTCCTAGACAAGCAGCTCGAGGGGTTAGATGCTCGAGGCAACTGGCAGACACTCAAAACCTTCGTAGAGGCAGCTAAAGATCGCACCAAGGCAATTGCGCTGCTACGTGCCATATCTGCCAAAGACCTTAGGGACGTTGAGCTAGCCACTCTTCAAGATCATCTTGAGCATACGCAGATTCAACCTGCCTATAGTGGGCAGGACGAGCTGCAGATGGCGTACATCTACAACCCTAGAGTCGCCAATGAGATGATTACTCCCTACAAACGTTACTTCCAAGAGCAGATCCCTCTGTCCCTCCAGCTCCGATTCAAACAGTCGCCCGAGCAGATCCGCCAGTGGTGTCTAGAGCACATTCAAGATGTTAGTGGCTACAATCCGTTGGCGTACCCCATTCAGCCTAGAGGTGTCTGGGTGAGCCGTCGTGCCGATGCTCATTCGCTTGGTATTTTCTTCGTTGCCCTCGCCCGCTCAATGGGCTGGCCTGCGCGTATTGATGGTGTTACGGGTAAGGTGCAGTGCTACACAGAGGATAGATGGCAGGATGTTTCGCTTGCTGAGGCTTCGAGCAAGCCAGCAGCACGCGAGGGTGCGCTTCGCTTGAGCTACGAGGATAATGGGATCGTTGATAACCCGAAGTATTACTACCACTTCTCTATCTCCAAGTTTGGCTCCGACGGACGCCTAAGTCTACTCAACTACGACGAGGGAGATAATGGTCTGGAGCAGGGAAGTAACTGGGCTGGCACGTTTAAGAACGGAGCTCCGATGGACGAGGGACAGTATCTTTTGGTTTCGGGATCACGTCTTGCCAATGGTAGTGTGCTGGTGGATATGAAGACTTATACGATTGAGTCTGGGCAGACAACGGACGCCCAGCTTACAATGCGCCGTGACACAACCGCCGTAGCGGTACTAGGTAGCTTCAACTCGGAGAACCTCTATAAGCACCTTGGCGATGCACACCAGCTCGCCACCACGGAGGCTGTAGCTGGGGCTACGGGACAGACTAAGTCAATCCTCTCGACTACTGGGCGTGGCTACTACATACTCGGGGTACTAGGAGCAGGGCAAGAGCCCACCAATCATGCTCTACGAGATATTATCGCAGAGAGAGAACTGTTGGAGAGCTGGGGACAGAAGATGCTTTTGGTCTTCTCGGACGAAGTTAGCCGTAGCCGCTACCGAGCCGAGGACTTCAAAGCACTACCCAAGACAGCAACTCTCGGGGTGGATATAGACGGCAAACTCTTGGCCGAACTCAGAGCGAATATGAAGCTCAAGACAAGTGATCTACCAGTCTTTGTGATTGCGGACACTTTCAATCGTGTGGTCTTCATCTCTCAAGGCTATACGATCGGCCTAGGTCGCCAGCTCCGTAGCGTGATCACCGCTCTAGAGGCAGACCGCTGTCCGACTCCGACACGCACGTGCGCCGTCCCTTAGTTGGATACGCATCAGATGAAATAAAAACATTAGGTCCAGCTGAATAAACTCAACTGGACCTAATGCTTTTACGTAGTCAATGGTTCAATAAATCATTTGATTGGGACGTGTAGCAGATGGCGACCACATAGATAGGCATCAAGCCTCTGACCAATCTGACATTGCCCTACGCCTGCTGGAGTTCCAGTGAAGATGATATCACCCATTTTGAGCGTATGGTAGCGACTGATGTAGGCAATTAGCTTATCAATGCTGTGTAGCATCTGCTCGGACGAGCCTTGTTGCCGAAGGGCGCCATCTACCTCTAGGGAAAAGGTCATCGGTTCGGCTGGATAACCCAACTCTGCTTTATTGATCCAAGTGCCGATGGCGGCAGACCCATCGAAAGCCTTAGCCATGGACCACGGACGCCCATGAGCAATAGCCTCTCTCTGCAGATCTCTGGCCGTGAAGTCTATGCCTACACTGACCTCATCGTAATAGCGATGCGCAAATCGCTCGGCGATATGCTTACCCACACGGGTAATATGCACGACAATCTCCACTTCGTAGTCGATCTGATTAGACCAATCGGGCAGAAAGAAAGGAGCACCGGGGCGAAGAATCGAATCCCCTTTGTGAAAAATAATGGGTTCCTGCTCAGCATAGGTTCGGTTGAGCAAGCTGGGCGCCTCATCTTGATGGGTGGGATAGTTGAAGCCGACGGCTAGTATCTTCATTCCACCTGCTGACTAGTTGCATGGGCTTGCAGCCTCATGCGTGTGAAGATGAGAGCTAAGTGTGCATACATTGAGGTATTCTGCACGACAACCCCTTCAGGCACTCGGATACGTACGGGCGTGAAGTTCCATATCGCCTCGAAACCAGCCTCTACGAGCTGGTCGCACATGGGCTGAGCTTGCTTGATCGGCACAGTCAAGATAGCTATATGCACATCGTCGTCCTGCATACGCTCTCGCAATTCGTCAATATGATAGACGGGGATTTCTCCGATATTATGCCCCACAATCTCGGGATCAATGTCGAAGCCAGCTACAATCTCTAAGCCAAACTGGCGTAGCCCCCTATCCGATAGCAGGGAGCCTCCTAGGCTACCAACCCCAAAAAGGTAGGCACGATGCGTAGCCGTGAAGCCTAGGAACTCCTCTAGGGCTTGGATCACCTCCTGTGTTTTGTAGCCGACACGTGTACGCCCCTGCAGGGTAACGTAAGACAAATCTTTGGCTACAAGTGAGGCATCTACTCCCACACCTTTGGCTATGGCGGTGGAGGATACGGAGCGCTGTCCGTCGGCATGAAGGAGTTTAACGTGGGACAAATACCAAGGCAAACGCCTAAGTGAAGGCTCAGGAATGAGCGTACTGGTTTTATTTTGTTTCTTACGTCCGGGCATTCTCTAGAAAGAATTAGCTATTTAATTCCACAAAGTTATAATGTCTGAAGCTAAATGCAATCATTTTCTAGATGTAAAATGCTGTTTCGGCCAGATCAATTAGCCGAATTCGAGCGTACAGAAGTCGCCGAACGTAGGATTTCGATAGAGCGCAGTGGGGAGAAAGCAGGCAGATGCAAACGATAGAAGAGCATCAAACGATCTAGAATAATCGCTCGATCGTGGCGATTGTACCTAAAAGCCGATAGATTGTCGAAGCGGATACGTGCAAAGAGCCTAAGGTGTACGGCCTCGTGTGGGGCTAGTGCATACTGGACTGAGCGTGGTCTTGGCGTGAAGCAAGCCTCCGCTAGGTCAAACCACAGAGCAGGAGCAGACCTGTCCTGACGCTGAATCTCGGGAGCTACGGCTAGGAAATGTAGCAGATGATACGTAAAGCAAAGGTAGAAATTGGCCACTCCTCTCTGTATTACCTCAAAAATTTGCATGGCAGAAGAGATATAGTCATAGAGGGCATGGTCAGCCTCGGGCAGACTGAGTACACGATAGAGTAGCTCACTGAGGAAAATAGCTTGGCTACACTTGGCTGGGTGTGTCTGAATAGTATGGTGGGCGGATAGGATTTTCGCCTCTTTGAGCAAGGCCAGATCTCGCCTAGGTTTGAGCTCTGCCGTGAGCTCTATCTCCGCTAGAGGCGTCAGCAACAAGTGATGTCGAGATCGAGATCTTCCACCACGTGGGACAAGTACGTTGAGCCGCCCATGCTCACGGGTGTAGAGATGTGCAATGATGTAACGGTCGTTGTAGGCCGTACTATGCAGGACAATAGCTGGCGTTTGGATAAACACAATCGCTCGTGTCAGATGAGCTCTAGAGGAGCACCTTCAGCTCCGCTAGATCGTTGATAATATGTAGCGGAGGCTTGACTCCCTCGCTCTGGGGCATCGGGAAGTCGTAGGCGTTGTACCAGATACTGCCGATACCTGCATTCGATGCCCCTGCGATGTCGCTCGAGAAGCTGTCCCCGATCATTAGACTCTCGCCGGGCGTGGCCCCCATACGCTCTAGTGCAATGTGGAAGATCTCCGCCGCAGGCTTGTTGATACCTACATCTTCCGATAGGACCACCTCGTCGATATAAGGGGAGAGTCCCGTCTTCTCAATCTTGGTGTACTGCACTTCGCCGAAGCCATTGCTTAAAATGCAAATGTCGTAACGACTCTTCAGATAAGCCATCGTATCCAGAGCATTGGGGCAGAGGAGCGTCTGCTGCTTGACAAACGAGAGAAACTGTTCGTCGATCTCCCGCCACTGATCTTGCGTAAGGCTCAGATAGGGCGAGAGAGGCAACCGAAGTCGATCGAGCGCTAGCTCTTGTTTGGTGATGTACCCTTGGTTATACCGCTCCCACAGCTCGACGTTGATGCGGTAGTAGGTAGAGAAAAAATCCTCGAACGAAACAAAATACTGCCCCCAGTTGAGGGCAGTATAGAGTTGTTCGAGGCTTTTTTTGTTATTGACGTGGGTCGCCCAGAGGGTATCGTCCAAATCAATAAGCAGTAGCTTGGTTGCCATTAATCGACTTCTACGACGAGGATTTTGGAGTTCGCCCAGAAAGCCTTAGGATCCTTGATATTGAGCGTTAGCTTCTTCTCCCCATCTGGTACTAGCTCGTAGCTGTCCGATGAGTGTACGGTCAGGATCTTGGCACGCTTGCTCATGAGAGGGATCTGCGTTAGCTCACGCAAATCTGCCTTGGTGAAGTAGCTGTCGTTTGCGTTCTCGGTAACGATGCGTCCACCCCTGAGCAGGTTCATGTCCTTGAGGTCACGCTTCGTGCCCATACAGAAGCGCACAGTGTTGAGTTCCTTCTCTTGGCTTGCTAGAGCTGCAGCCTGACGAGCAGCTGTTTCGCTCAGACGATCTACATCGCCGCTGAGACCCGTTACCATGGCATCAAGTGCACCAATAGTCATATTCTTGCGTTCTAGCTCCTCTGTTAGGGCTAGCACACGACTCTTCTGTAGCTCCATCTCACGTTTGAGAGCCGAAAGCGTCTGGCGAAGTCTTTTATTCTCGGCACCGTTACTCTCTAGTTTCTTGGTGAGAGCCTCAAGAGCTTCGCTACTTGCACGCAGCTTCTCCGAGATGAGTGTAACGTTATCCTTGATTCTTTCCTTCTCGCTCATACGCATGTCACCCTTCATTGGATTGACATTGATCATGCTCTCTACCGAAACGATCTCCTGAAAGTTCGTCAGCACACTAGCGACGAGTGAGTCTGTCTCACTCAAGTCTGCCTCATAGGTCTGATTGACCATGGCCACAGAGTCATACTGTGCCTTAAGCGCCTTGTAGGCCGACGAGTTCTCTCCGCACGAAGCGAGCCCTAGAACTACCACTCCGGCCATTAACAATTTCCTATTCATAATTTACTATTTTTTAGGAGAATAATTTATTTCGCTGTATCAAAGGTAGTACTTTTCCCGATAATAAGCACAAATTCGCCTTTTGGTGGAGTCTGTTGAAAATGCTCGATGAGCTCTTTCAGTGTTCCACGTACGATCTCTTCGTGCAGTTTACTAAGCTCTCGGCATGCAGCTGCGGGGCAATCCTCCCCCTTGTACTCAGCAAGCTGTGTGAGGGTCTTGACTACTCTGAATGGGGACTCGTATAGAATGGTAGTGCGCTCTTCCTCTGCTAATTCTCTGAGCTTGGTCTGGCGCCCTTTCTTCTGCGGGAGGAAGCCCTCGAAGACGAACCGGTCGCACGGAAGGCCTGAGGCAACCAATGCTGGCACAAAGGCGGTAGGCCCGGGCAGACACTCCACCTCAATACCACGTCTAATACATTCTCGTACGAGCAAAAAGCCGGGATCACTAATAGCAGGCGTACCAGCATCCGACACCAAAGCCACATCTTCGCACTCCTCTATGCGGCGACAAATGACCTCTAGGGTTTTATGCTCGTTGTGCATATGATGGCTCTGCAGAGGACACTTGACACCAAAATGCGCAAGCAGGATACCAGTCGTGCGGGTATCCTCAGCCAAAATAAGTCTCACCCGCTTGAGTGTCGATAGAGCACGCAGAGTAATATCCTCCAAATTGCCGATGGGCGTGGGGACAATCGTTAGTTTAGCCATAGTGATATGCCGATAGTCTAGGATTCGAGGATATACATAGGAGAGGGGGTAGTACGCTTGAGGGCAATGAGATTGACATCTTTGCCCACACGGATCCCCTCGGCAAAGAGGCGATTCTCTACTGTCTTCCAGCAGAGGTCGGGGTGATTATTGTCTTTACTTAGATGACAGAGCCAAATGTTCTCCAGCTCAGGATGGAAGATCTCGCTGAGTACCTCGGCTGTCTGGGTATTGCACAGATGTCCCAGTGGACCAGCAACACGCTCCTTGAGGAACTCTGGATAAGGGCCTCGCTTGAGCATCTCATCGTCATAGTTAGCCTCGATCACCAAATGCTTGACTTCGGAGGCGAAACGTTTGATCTCTGGAGTAATATGCCCGATATCCGTAATGAGGGCAAAGCTAAAGTCGCCACGACGAATACAGTAACCGAAGTTCTGCGCGCTATCGTGCGGTACCAAGAAAGAGGATACCTCGAAGCCAGCCAGCTCAAAATGCTGTCCTAGCTCTATGGTTCGCCTAGAAGCACCCAAATCCTCATCTATATATCTATTAGAAGCGATACGATTATGCACTGGGACGCTCGCATATATAGGAATATGGTAAACCGTACCAAGGACGCCTACAGATCTAATGTGATCGGCGTGATCGTGGGTAACGAGGACGCCTCTGATGTGTCCATCATCGAGGCTGATCCCCTCTGCCTTGAGTGCTTTGCTGATGCTACGAGGGGCGATACCTGCATCAATAAGCAGACCGCCCTCTTCGTGACCGAGGTAATAGCAGTTGCCACTGCTACCACTGGCCAAACTCATGAACCTAATCAAAATATGCTGTTCCTTTCCTTTGAGTTATCAACTATGACTATTAAATGTATCAAACATTCATAATGTTTAGTCCATACCAGAGTCCCAATCATCGCCTCCAACAATAGAAGTCTTCATGATCTAGACTCAAGTTCATTTCCCCTCTTAGGGGTGTCCCCATCAGCTCCCTCACTCGATTTGCCTCGAGCCCCTGCCCCAATAGGTACATCATCTTAGTCACAGCACTCTCGCTAGTCATATCGTAGCCACAGACGACGCCTGCCGCATGCAGCTGGCGTCCCGTTTCGTAGCGCGACATATCGACCGTACCAGTAGTACACTGTGTGACATTGACGATGACCATACCACGTGCTGTCGCCTCGGCCAAGCACTCGGTAAACCACTCGAACTTGGGAGCATTGCCACTGCCGAAGGTCTCGAGAATAACCCCCTTGAGGTTGGGCACACCAAGGATCGCCTCCACTATGGGGCGAGTAATCCCGGGGAAGAGTTTGAGAATGGCGACGTTGGGGTCTAGAGTGGAGAGAACCTTGAGTTCATGGTGCTGAGCATCTCGGTGAATGACGCCCTCGTTGTAATGAATATCAATCCCAGCGAAAGCTAACTGTGGATAGTTGTGAGATTTGAAAGCTCTAAACTTATCCGCACTCACCTTACTGGTTCTATTGCCTCGCATCAAATAGTCTTGGAAGAATATGCAGACCTCTGGCACACGTGCCGATCCGTCCTCTCTCTTGGCCGCTGCTATCTCGATAGCGGTGAGCAAATTCTCCTTACCATCGGTACGCAGACGCCCGATAGGTAGCTGAGAGCCCGTGAAGATGACTGGCTTGGTAAGACCTTGGAGCATGAAGCTGAGTGCAGACGCAGAGAAAGACATCGTATCTGTACCATGCAAGATAACGAAACCGTCATAGAGATCGTAGTGCTGCTGGATCAAACTAGCCATGTTGATCCAGTTCTCAATAGAAATCGTAGAGGAGTCTATGGGGGGATCTACCTGCTTGATATCTATCTGGCATGCTAGGCGCTTCATCTCGGGTATGTTGTCATAGAGATAAGCGAAGTCTAAAGGCTCCAATGCGCCCGTCGCTGGATTCTCTACCATGCCAATGGTTCCGCCTGTATAAATCAATAGGATTGATGTAGATGTCGTATTTCCACACATAGCCACTCTAAATCTTTGGGTGAATGAATAAAGACTACGCCTAATCAGGCAAACAAAGATAAGAAACTGTTTGTATAGTTGGTCCAATAGAAGGTGTTAATCAATCGTTTTGCTCTCGGCGGCTTAGGCAAGCGAAACAACCGTTTTACTCAATCCGCCAACAAGGCTGTGCGATTTGCCCAAGATAGCCAGACCAATCGTATCAATACGACAACCAAGACCTCCAATTACGAACAAAGCTCATACGTCTAGAAATACCAGAGAGCTCCCTACGCTACCCGCGCAGAGAGCTCCAAATTCTAGGGAATATAAGCTCCCACAAAAGGAGCCTATGTCGATTGTTTCAATTTAGTGTGCCTTGCTTGCGTTCTTTTTAACTTCCGTAGACAGCTCTCCTTCAATCCAAATACAAGACAGGGGATACAGTTACCCCTCCCTTCGTACTAGGTCCTCGCTCGATACCTCTGCTGTGATGCTCCACAGAGGCAAATGAGGTATAGAGGAGAGCGAATGCTCCTCCGTCCCTAAAGCGATGCGGTGTTGTAGATTGAGTGGTTGTTTCTGACTGTTGTGATGTCCCCAAATCCATTTCGTCTTGGCAGACATGCATCTCTGAGGGGCGTCGCGATGCTTACACACCGCTTCCCCTTGGTACCGCACTCTAGTACATCTTCTCCTCTTTGATTTGGTGAGTCAGCTGCAAGCTATCTCTCCATTTCTCTACCGCAAAGGTAGGACTCTTCGATATGCTAAAACAAATAAATTACGACCTTTCGTATCTTGTTTTTACAATTTGACGATATAGGAGAGGGAGAGAGTGCTATCTAGAATCGTAAATTTACGATTCTAGATTATTGTTTTTACGATTCTAGACAGTATTTCAGGGAGACGAAATACTCCTAACACTCTAAAAAGCAAAATACTAAATAAAAGAGGATAGCCTAGATGGATCATTGGCGACAGAGTACCCCGAAGAGCAAAAATGGACTAAGGGACAGGACAAAAAGAGCCTTGAAACAGCGACCAAAAGGCCCCTCACTCCTATTTGCAAGACTCAAAATAGAGGACACAGCCCGAGGGCAAGAGACGCCTCCTCCAGCTATGCTCTATCTACACCAGCGAGGCATAGCTTTACTAGCACCAACCAGCCCCAGCACTTGGGGGAAATATCAGAACCACATTGAGGGAGCTCCGTCGTGGAGCAAAGATCGAGGGACAGACAAGATAAGGGCAGAAGTATAACAGCAATGCCCCTACTCGATTCCTTAGGGCAGACGTACACTAGAGAGATAAAGGGCTAAAGCTAGCGGGAATATAAGGCAGGCTGACCTCGGGCGAGGCTTCGGTGTATGTCAAATCTCTATTGTATCAAAGCATCTATAAAGGGCGTGAGAGGGTATCATCGAGGAGAAAGGCAAAGGCAGAGAGGGCAAGAAGCTGATACTCCTGCTCTAGCCAAGCGATCGATCGCTCCTTATAGAGCTTGCAGACTGGAGCTCATAAGAGTACACCAGAGTCAGACAGAGTTAAGCCTATGGGGGAATCTACCTAAATATGACAAGGCAAACACACGGTCTGCGCCTGACGGACCTCCTCTCACTCGGCATACAGCTCATCTGAGTAGAGCCTCGTAAGGCTCTACCTCTCCTCCATCTCTCGGATTACCTTACGATATTCGTTGGGAGATATCTGTTCGCTCTTTTTGAATGCAGCATAGAAGGTTTGGGTACAACCAAATCCGCACTCTATGGCAATGACCCCCACCTTGTCATTGGTCGTCGCCAAGCGGTACTTTGCCTCTTCGATGCGGTAGAAATTGACATAGTCAGCAAATGCTCGACCAATACGATGATTAAGTATGTGTGATAGATAGGTTCGATTGGTTGCCACCTTTTGGGCAAGCGTTTCGAGGCTCAACCCGGGGCTGAGGTAGGCTTTCTCCTGCTCCATACAGATCTTGAGCCTAGCCAACAAGGCATCGCTAGCCTCACTAGAGGCTGCTACATCGACTTGCTGCGCGACAGAATCATCGGCAAGGGGCTCTTGCCCTGCTTGCCCCTCTTCACCCTGCACGGGTTCGGATGTCGTGATCTGTGTATCGGCAGTGGGCGTTAGGTTACGGTTGATCATCTCAGCCAGTTGTGTATTAGCCAAAACAAGAGCTCGGTGCTGGCGTAGAGTACGTCGACGCATCCAGACAGCAAAGCCAAGTATCAGGAGCAGTAGTCCCACAAACGACACGAGTAGAGTCCTATGCAGACGACCAATCTCTAGCTCCGAGTAGGCTTGCTTGAGCTCGGCGTCCTTCTGTGCGGTCTTATGTTTGATGGCGATATCTTGCAGTGCCTTATATTTTTCCTCGGTGAAGAGCGAGTCCTTGAGCCTTATTTGCTCTCTAAGGGCCTCAATAGCCTCTTCGTAGCGCCCTGTTCTTGCAGATATGTCGGCCAGAGTGCTCCACACGTCCATCTGCAACACTTTATTGTCGGTCTTCTGTGCGAGGTTGAGAGCCTCTCTTCCGTAGTGATGCGCCTGCCGAGGATCAGCCAGAGCCATGGCCAAATCCATTTGCGACGAATAGACTTGGGCTAGACCAGCCAAATCGCCCTTCTCCCCACGTATCTTCTCTGCATTATCTAGTGCCTTCTTGCTGTTTTTATAGTCCTGCATCGCCAGATAGATGCGCCCTCGGTTAGTGTAGATGATGCCGAGTAGGTGCGTATAGCCTATCTTCTGGGCTAGTGCCTCGCACTCCTGATTGAGGGTGAGAGCCTCGGCGTAGCGGTGCATATCTTGTAGCACGGTCGCACGATTGCTACGCGCCGCCAATGCTTCTTTCTCTTGCTTGTGCTTGGTATGTGCCTCGTCTGCGGCAGTAAAGAATGTATATGCTCGCTCTAGGTCTTCTTGTACAAAAAAGCAGTTGCCCATAGCTTGCAGGATCCCCCCCTCTAGCCTCTCATTCTTGCTCCCTTTTTTGGACTCACGCACACAGGCCAGAGCCTTATTGAGGTAGTCCAGAGCCTCGGCCTGCTTGTCTAGAGAGCTGTATGCCATACCCATATTAGTCCAGATGAGCGCAGAGATCTCGGACTTAATCCCAGCCCTCATAGCACACGTCTCAGCCTCCTTGTATAGACCAATGGCCGCCTCGCTATTCCCTCGGCGCAGCTCATTGCTGGCCATATTGGCGTATGCATGCGCCACCTTAGCCGAGTCACGGGGAGAGGGTGTCAGGTCTATCAGACGCAAGAAGCAGCTATCACTCTTGGCCAAATCCATGTGATAGACATAGTTGCAACCAAGTTTGTAGAGGACTATGGACTCTAGGTAGGTATCGTCGAGCATCTTGGCTTGCTCAAGCAGGCCAAGCAGGTAGAGTTGTGCCGAGTCTATGTTGGGGTGTTGTGCAAGCTCTGGCTCTAGAGAAGCCAAATCAAGTATCTCTCTGCGTATCTCTTCCTCCATACCATCGGCCGGCTTGTTGCCATAACAGCTGCCTAACGAAACAATCCAAACAACGATGGCCAACCATCTTAGATAACCAATATACGAGTATAGAGGAGGCATAGTTACTGCAATTTTTATTGTAAGATGTTATGTATCTGAATCGGAGGAATACTTGCCCAAAGGTATATAAAATATGCTTTAGGACATATACTACTACCCTGTCGAAAGTATCTCGCTTTTTGTTTAGCTTCTTTTCCACGTCAAACTTTTCGTCTCCATATCTTACCCTACTTGCTAGTAATATCTAGCAAGTCACGGAGTCGCCATAGACCTCACACAAGACCATACTTTTTGGTGATATTTTTTTCTAGAATTAGCTCAAGCAACTCAATCAGCAGGCCTTGTAGGCATTTTCGGCGACTTTTGTGGTCCAAGGTAGGACGGTGTGTCATAGCGCGCAACTGCTGTGTTACTTGCGACATTTACCTCATACGGGCTTCGGCTTCAGACACATACCCCGGCATGCTCCTTTTGCGCTGCATGCACTATGTTCCCTGCCTGAGTCTTGGCGCCTTGCATCTTGCCCATTCTGAAACACCTAGAATGGGTAAATTTTGCCACAACCCCATGCAACCCAATCGTTAAAATATATTAAAGAAAAAGCCACAAATTATCTACAAATATGGCGTCTGGCTCTAGCATCTGGCTAGACTTTGGGGCAAATTGGTGGGAAGACTTCGGGGAATCTATGGGCTAATCCGCCGAAATGTATCCACCAACCTCAAGATATTGATGGGAAGAAATATCGGACGCTGCCTCATGAGCAGGCGAAAAGCCCAGACCAGTCAAACACATACACCTATATATTAGTCAATTACAAAGGCGCCTTTGGGGGCGTGTGTTTTGAGCTGGCTGAGCCAAAGTACCTCAACGGAGCCAAACGCAACCTAGAGGCCGCTAAGGGGCAAATACGCTGCCTCGTCTTTGGAGGCACGACTCACTCCTCTCTCCCCATCAAAATACTGAAATATGACCCAAAATATAAATAATCGGATCCCTCAGCCTTGACGGGTGACTAGGTAACTTGAGCGGCTCATCATGTGATTTTGGGGTCTTATATCCACGCCCTGCTAGCCCAAGCAAGCAAATACAGCAAGAGCTATCTAGAGGCGATCGGTGATGCCAAAGGGAGAGCATTCAGCAATCTTTCATAGTTGTAACATTCGTTACAGAATAGCTCGATATAGCCCTCTACCTTTGCTCATGAATTCTAGGGAATATCACTTTTAACGGCTTACCTAACTTATGAATAAAACGACAATGTTTTGCTACCAGTGCCAAGAGGCTGCCAAAGGAATTGGCTGTACAATCAAGGGTGTGTGTGGCAAGGAGGCCAGCACCTCGGCCTATATGGATCTGCTGATGTTTACCGTCAAGGGTGTATCGATCATCACCCGTGCGATGCGACAGTCTGGAGTAGAAGTTTCGGATCAGGTCAATCACTACGTGACAGATGCACTCTTCTCCACAATTACCAATGCCAACTTCGACGACGAGAGCATCAAGGCTCGCATACACAAAGGGATCGCTCTACGCAATGAGCTCCAAGATGCAGCACAGAAAGCAGGCATCGTACTACCCCAAGCAGACGCCCTACTCTGGGACGGTGCAGAAGACTCTTTCTCCGACAAGGCTGAGGAGGTTGGAGTCATGAGCGAGGCCAACGAAGATGCTCGCTCGCTCAAGGAACTAGTTATCTATGGTCTCAAGGGTATGGCTGCCTACCTAGACCATGCGATGCGTCTAGGGCACAACGACGAGGTCTGCCACGCCTTCACACAAGAGGCTCTAGCGCAGATTACGGTAGACAACTCATCGGTAGAGGAGCTCATCGCCCTTGTCCTAAAGACAGGCGAAATGGGCGTTCGTGCCATGGCTCTACTCGACACGGCCAATACCTCTCGCTACGGGCACCCCGAGATGACGAAAGTTAATATCGGTGTCGGCACCAATCCGGGTATTCTCATCAGCGGACACGACCTAAGGGATATTGAAGACCTGCTCAAGCAGACCGAGGGTACAGGTGTCGATGTCTATACGCACAGCGAGATGCTACCAGCGCACTACTACCCTGCATTCAAGAAATACAAGCACTTCGTGGGCAACTATGGCAATGCTTGGTGGCAGCAGCGTGAGGAGTTCACCTCGTTCAATGGCCCGATTATCTTCACGACCAACTGTATCGTGCCACCGCTCAAGAATGCGACCTACAAGGATCGTATGTTTACCTCCAACGCTACGGGCTTCCCCGGCTGCAAGCATCTGCCAGAGGACGCCGAGGGGCACAAGGATTATAGTGAAGTAATTGCCATTGCCAAGACCTGCCAGCCTCCTACGGAGATAGAAACAGGTGAGATACTCGGTGGCTTTGCTCATCATCAGGTATTCCAGCTAGCAGAAGCTGTAGTCGATGCCGTGAAGAGTGGCGCTATTCGTCAGTTCGTGGTTATGGGCGGTTGCGATGGGCGCATGAAGGGTCGTGACTACTACAGCGACTTCGCCAAGGCTCTTCCACAAGACACCGTGATCCTAACGGCTGGGTGTGCCAAGTATCGCTACAATAAGCTCGCCCTCGGCGACATCAATGGTATCCCTCGTGTGCTTGACGCCGGTCAGTGCAACGATAGCTATTCGCTAGCAGTGATTGCCCTCAAACTCAAGGAGGTCTTCCAGCTCAACGACATCAACGAGCTACCTATCACTTACAATATCGCTTGGTATGAACAGAAGGCTGTCATCGTACTGCTTGCACTACTCCACTTAGGCGTGAAGAATATCCACCTTGGCCCCACACTGCCAGCCTTCCTATCGCCCAACGTGGTGAAGGTGCTTGTCGAGAACTTCGGCATCGGAGGCATCGGAACAGTCGAGGAGGATCTCAAAAAATTTGGATTAGTATCCTAACTATCAATTTCATCAATTATATCCAAGAGGGCTACGCTGGGAAGCGCAGCCCTCTTTTTTAGCACAACCCAAAGCCACCGAAAGGCAGCTAGGGATACATAAAAGAAATAGGAGATAACCTCTCTGAGGCTATCTCCTATTCATTTGGGTGATAGATGGGGCTCGAACCCACGACCTTCGGAACCACAATCCGACGCTCTAACCAACTGAGCTACAACCACCATATTCAATCAAACGGCTGATCTGTACCAGCGTTTGCACTGCAAAGGTAAACATTTATTCTTAATATACAAAAACGGGCCACTTTTTTCTAGTTGTCAAGCGACCCGCCTAACCGAGCGAGCCATTAGTACGGCGACCTCTTGTAGGGAGGCAAAAACATTCGCCCCATCGCTCAAACTAAGTTGGGCGATGGGGCGAACCCTTTTGACTGATGACTTGACCGAGCTACAAGGGAATCTTGGCTACTCGACCGGTATGTCTGCCTCCCTCGAAGTCCGAGGTCAGAAAAGCATCAACGATCTCTCGGCACTGCTCTTGCGAAACGAAACGACCCGGAATAGAGAGCACATTGGCATCGTTATGAGCTCGTGCCAGAGCCGCAATCTCGGCATTCCAGCATAGAGCTGCACGTACAGAGCGGTGCTTATTGAGCGCCATAGAGATCCCATTGCCCGAACCACAGACTGCCACACCCATAGCGAGCTGACCTAGATCTATGGCACGCCCCATAGCATGAGCGAAATCGGGATAATCAACACGCTCGGAGCTATGCGCCCCGAAGTCCTCAACCTCAATCCCTCGCTCGAGCAGAAGCGTCTTGACGAACTCCTTGATCTCATAGCCCGCATGGTCGCAGCAGAGACCTAACTTCTGTATCTTGGACATAGCTTATCTTCTTTAGCGGGACATTACTTTCTTCACCTGCTCATAGACATTCGTGGCAGTGAAGCCGAGCTTCTCATCAAGCACCTTGTATGGAGCAGAGAAGCCAAATGAGTTGAGCCCCCAAATGCACTTCTCACAACCCACGAGCCCAAGCAGATTGACAGGCAACCCAGCCGTTAGACCAAAGCGTAGCACGCCTAGAGGCAATACCTCTGCCTGATATGCCTCACTCTGGAGACGGAACAGCCCCTCACTCGGTACAGACACGATCTGCAAACGGATACCGTCCTTACGTAGTAGCTCGGCACCCTCTACCAGAGTAGACACCTCGCTACCCGTAGCGATGAGCACGACCTCTGGGTTCTCGTCCCTAGACACGATGTAGCCCCCACGAGCAGCCTGCTTCGCTTCTTCGTAGCGGCTAGCACCAGCTTTGAGCGTTGGTAGGTCATTGATATTCTGACGAGAGAGGATAAGTGCCGTAGGCGTCTTGACGTTGCGCATGGCTAGCTCCCAAGCGACAGTTGTTTCCTGCACGTCGGCTGGGCGCAGTACGAGGACACTATTCTCTCCACTGTGGTTCTGTAGCTTCTCCATCAGACGGATCTGAGCCTCATGCTCTACGGGCTCATGCGTTGGGCCGTCCTCACCGACGCGGAAGGCATCGTGCGTCCAAATAAACTTAACTGGCAGCTCCATCAGTGCAGCCATACGAACGGCAGGCTTCATATAGTCGCTGAAGACGAAGAACGTACCGCAAGCAGCGATCACACCACCGTGCAGAGCCATACCGATACAGAGGCAAGCCATGGTCAGCTCTGCCACACCGGGCTGCAAGAATGCTCCACCAAAATCGGTTGCCGTGATGGCACGTGTTTTCTTGAGGAAGCCGTCAGTCTTATCACTATTGGACAAGTCCGCAGAGGCTACGATCATATTCTCTACCTTACCAGCCAGAGTACCCAGTACAGTAGCCGATGCTGCACGTGTAGCTTGATTGGGCTTTTGCTCGATAGCACTCCAATCGACCTCTGGAACTACTCCAGAGAACCAATCGCCCATCTTCTTACCCAGCTCTGGGTGCTCGACACGCCAGCGTGCCTCTTCCTGAGCACGAGCCTCGGCTAGTTGGTTCAACTCCTCAAGGCGTGCGTCGTAGAGCGCCTGAACCTCTGGAAAGATTGCAAAAGGCTCATCGGGATTGCCGCCAAAAGCCTTGATTGTAGAAGCCATGCAAGCACCTGCTGCCGAGAGAGGCTGACCGTGCGTGCTCACAGCGCCTTCAAACGAAGTGCCGTCTGCTCCGACCACTCCCTTGGCCATAATAGTGCGACCAATGATTAGGGTTGGCTTGCCCACCGTAGCCTTCGCCTCGGTAAGAGCCCCGCGAATCTGGTCGATGTCGTGCCCGTCAATGTCGATGACATGCCAGCCCCAAGCCTTGTACTTGAGGGCAATATCCTCCGATGTTACCTCGCTTACCTTCGTAGAGAGCTGCACATCGTTGGCGTCGTAGAACATAATTAGGTTATCTAGCCCCAGATGCCCTGCGATACGGCCCCCGCCCTGCGAGATCTCTTCTTGGATACCACCGTCCGAGATGTAGGCATAGATGGTTTGGCTCATGACCCAGCCTAGGCGATTCTCTAGGAACTTAGCTGCAATGGCTGCTCCCACTGCATAGGTATGCCCCTGACCAAGGGGGCCGGAAGTGTTCTCTACGCCGCGAGCCACATCGACCTCGGGGTGCCCCGGCGTCACACTCCCCCACTGACGGAACTGCTGCAAGTCCTCCATACTATACTTGCCAATCAAGGCAAGCTGAGCATAGAGCATAGGCGACATGTGCCCGGGGTCGAGGAAGAAGCGGTCGCGCCCAGCCCAATAGGGATTTTTGGGGTCAAAGATGAGGAACTCCGAGAAAAGCACATTGACGAAGTCTGCTCCGCCCATAGCTCCACCGGGGTGACCACTCTTGGCCTTCTCTACCATAGATGCTGCCAGTATGCGGATATTGTCGGCAGCCTTAGTCATCAGTTGGTTACTGTTCATGATGCACAAAGCGTTTGTTTATTGGATGTTATCGAATATTCTTAGCACATGTCGTGTAATGCTACCCCAAAGTTACGGATTATTCCGCAAAGGCATGGGGATATTCTAGCTCCGTCCAGCTAGGACGAGTCACTTAATCGGCAGACGCTCCCACAGGGGCCGTGGGATCAGTCTCCATAGCCCCATGATGAGACGGTATCGCCAGTCTATAATACGGATAGTTTTTTGGCGATCTATCGCTCGGGCAATCTCCCGAGCTACTGCATCAGCCTCCATAAGCAAGGGATAATTGCCCCCCGAGAGAAGCGCCGTGCTCACAAATCCGGGGCGAATATCCGTAATGTAGAGGTTGGCTAGGCAACGAATAGCAAGCAGCTGACGAAGAGCCTGCAAATAAGTTGCTTGATAAGCCTTACTAGCCGAATAGGCGGACGAGGCGCCCAGCCCTCGAGTGCCTGCGACGGAACTGATAGCGCTGATATGGCCAAAACCTTGGGCAGAGAAGAAGCCGAAGGCCCAATCAACACACCGAGTGAAACCCTCGACATTAACCGAGGCAATCTTGAGCTCAATAGTCGGGTCGAGAACAGGATTCTGCCACCCCACCCCAGAGCTATGTACATAAATGTCCATACCCCCTAGGCGATCGACCAGTTCCCCCAGCTTCTGGGGAGCCTCGACATCGGTCACATCTATTGCAGCCACCTCTACTCGATCTGGAGCGAGCTCTCTAAGCTGTTGGAGCAGGCTAAGCCGACGAGCAGCAAGACCGACCCTATAGCCACGGGCAATATAGAGACGTGCTAGCTCCATGCCGATACCGGAGCTAGCTCCCATGATAACGATACGTTTGAGCATACTACTTAACCAAGAGATAAATTAACTGTTACGCACGATGAAGCCTAGTACCCTAAGCCGACGAGCCATATCCTCTCCCTCCGGAGCAATGGCTGTATAGGCCTGCATCTCCCTGGGATAGTCGTAGTGCTTACGCAGACTCTCGAAGCGACTAGGCTCCGCTCGGAGCTTACTATCTATATGTATAGGGTCGAAACTGTGCAGCATCGCTCGTCTAAGGCATTCGCTCTGTGGCACACGCCTCAGATCAAGAAACGGATACTCTGGCTGCGGCACATCATCAGACTCCAACAGACCTTCGCTAGGCTGTCCATAGTACCGAGCTACGGCCTCAAGCGACATACGTGCACCTCTAAATTTACCGTCCGCAGAGAAGCCCGCGATATGAGGTGTAGCAATATCAGCCAAAGCAAGCAGCTCGGGCGATATGCTAGGCTCACCCTCCCAGCAGTCGATAATGAGGCGAGAGAGGAGCCCTTGTGTCCTTCCCCGAATGAGGCTATCGGTGTTTGTGACAGCTCCACGGCAGGCATTGATGAGTATTGGGCTGCGGCGGCACTGGGCTACGAAGTGGTCATTGACCATACCATAGGTTGGGTAGCGCCCACCTCTAGTCAATGGTACATGCAGAGTGATGATATCCGCTTCACTCTGGATTTGCTCGATAGAGCAGAAAGCCTCACTTCCCTCCTCATCGGCCCTTGGGGGGTCATAGAGCAGAGGTCTAAGCCCCATGGCTAGAGATAGGCGTAGAACCTCACGTCCTACATGCCCTACACCAACGATCCCGATCGTTTTGCCCTCCAAAGGCTCGCCGGCCTCAAGCGATACCCTGCTCAGGGCAGACATCACGTACTGTGCGACAGCTGTTGCGTTGCAGCCGGGAGCATTCGTCCATGTGATCCCTGCCGAGAGGCAATACTCGGCATCAATATGATCTGCCCCTGCTGTAGCCGTAGCGATGAAGCGAACGGGCGTCCCCTCTAGAAGTTCACGGCCACAACGTGTAATGCTGCGCACAATCAGGGCATCAGCCTGAGCGAGTGTATGAGGCGAGAAATCCGCATTGTCTAGATAAGTTACCTCACCGATACTCTCGGCGACACCTCTAAGATAGGGGATAGAGCCCTCAATGACCAGACGTGGTTTCATTGTCCTAATATCATATATACAAAGAGAGGCTATGTCGAAATCTATGTTTCGGCACAGCCTCTCGTAGGTTATTAGCTAAGCAAAGTGCAAAGTGCTCGAGGGAGGAAAGAATACTCCTCCAAGCATATCGGCATAGCCTAAGCGGCAATTTGCTGATTACGACACACCGCTAATCAATCTTTGCTTTCGCTGTGCCTATGCCTGCCCTTGTGGGAAGGCTTCATTGGGGTTCTGACCCTCCTCGGGCAGAACGATTGGACCACACTCCTGCTCGTACGTATAGATATTCTGCTGGAGGACACGCACAAGACGCTTGATATTGTCTGGAGTCATGATGACACGGCTGTGCACCTTGGCGGATTGCTTACCGGGCAGAAGACGAACGAAGTCCAGCACAAACTCACACTGTGAGTGCATCACCACTGCAAGGTTGCTATACACGCCGTTTGAGATCTCTTCTGGGAGTTCGATATTGAAAGACTGATTTTGATCTTCCTGTTGCATTATTTTTGTTAATAAGTATATGAATAATAAAATCGTTTACTGCACCCAAAGATATACAAAATCCCCCTATCCCATAGCACTACGCAGCCCCTATTACTACTCGATTACCCAAGTCTTTGGGCGCAAGCTAGACACTGTGGCCAGCATAGCATGAGAAGATGAAGGTATGATACTCAATACCTCTCGGGGTTGTTGCTCTTTATTGTCTTGAGCTCGCAACGATAATTCTTGTGAAATCTAATTTTAGCTTTCTTGAGCTTAGGATCAGACCTATTACTAGGAATAGAAGTGGAACAATACGAACCCACTCTAGCTTATTGCTATGGTGGGCAAAGAGGTTATTCTTCAATGTGCCATCAGTCAGTTCCACTCTAGACACTGCTTGCGGACGCTCCTACCAATCAAAACAAAAACGGATAACAGAAATTTACGCTTTGGGTGACGATTGAGCCTACCGCCCAAGAGGCGAAGACAAACTAGAGGCAAAACGGCAGACTGCGTATTTGCCCCCTAGCAGGCTCTAGGTTGCGTTCACCCTAGCTTGAGCACCCTACCCCTAGCGGAGCAAAAATAGCCGCTTAAAAAGCGGCTCTCATATAATCCTATTGATCAGATACTTATATCTACCAATGCAATCATCTGACGCAGTAGTTCTACTTTTAACTAGATTTCTTCCCATCAACCTGCTCGGGTCAGTGGGCACTCTTCGGCGTATGAACCCACCAATCCGAATAGATCTTCCCATCAATTCTCCGCTAAGGCCACACAGAACTTTACAAATCCAGACGCAGTTCCATAAAATTCCTCAATAATAAATTCACATTATTTAACTAAAAAGCAGACAATCGAGCATACAGACACCCCTTGCTTGGCTGCAAACTAAGTACAATATGAGGTAGAGGCTGATCGTTTTGGGAGGGGCTAATAGACATATCTAGGACAAAACTGTGTACTATACCAACCTAGCGAAGCAGAGGAAAGGCACTGGATAATTGCAGCTTACCCGCTCCGTACCGCTATCATCACACAACGAGGTAGCACAATCTAGAGGCAATCGCCCATCTCCGCAAGCTCTTATAGACTCTGAGTGCTATTATTTTGTATTTTTGTGGGAAACTTAAAAAAATTTAAGGAAATGAATTTGATAAAAGCAGGTTGTTCTGCCTACATAATTTACTATATGATCGTGATGCTTGGGCTTGGGTGTATGGCACTCGGTGCTGCATCTAGTATACGCAACTCCAATTTCGAGGCCTATGTGCGCAAGCACTACACCGAGGCGCTCAAGCAGATGGAGCGACACCAGATCCCAGCAAGCATCAAGATGGCGCAAGGGCTACTCGAAACGGGGGCAGGCCAGAGCACACTTGCTCGTGAGCACCACAACCACTTTGGGATTAAGTGCCACAGATCGTGGCAGGGCAAGCGTACCTTCCGCACCGACGATCTCCCCGACGAATGCTTTCGTAGCTACCGCAGTTGGCAAGAGTCGTACGAGGATCACTCACAGTTTCTCAAGGCGCCACGCTATCGCCGTCTTTTTACCCTCAGATACGACGACTATCAAGGCTGGGCAAGGGGGCTACAACAAGCAGGCTATGCTACAAACAAGGGCTATGCCAATAAGCTCATCAAAATCATCGACGACTACGAGCTCTATGCCCTAGACCGAGGCAGGCTACCCTCTTGGATGCGTAACGAAACGACCAATACCTCGAGCAAAGCCAACAGACGAGCCAAAAAGGAGGTTAGCTACGACAAGCCCATGCGCCCAAGCTATGTGAGCTACGGCCTACTCTATGTCTTGGCCGACCAAGGGGACAGCTTCGACAAGGTCGCCGAGGATATGGGTATCTCTGCTAAGAAGCTAGCCCGCTACAATGATGCTCCACTAGACTATCCTCTACAAGAGGGCGAGGTCGTCTATCTACAAAACAAGCATCGCAAGGCTACTGCCGAGCACACCACCCATATTATACGTATAGGGGACTCTATGCACAGCATTGCACAGCTATACGGCATCAAGCTAAAGTCACTGTACAACCTCAACGACAAGGACGAAGACTACGTCCCCGTAGAGGGAGAAGTACTACGTTTGCGCTAGTACCCCTCAAGCCTATTCCCCAAAAGTCAGATTTGCAATTGACCACCGAAGTCGATGTATCGAAATCCCTCTTCGACACATCGACTTCGGCAATTAATCACAGACAAGCACCAATTTTCGCATAAATACACACGTAGAAAACAGCGAAATTTTAATATACACGACCGCATTGAGCCAAGAAAGAAAACACAAGAACTTTTTCTATCTTTGCTCACAGCGAGTTTACTATGTCACCTTCTCTAGGTATCTGCATAGGACGAAGCTCACGAATACAGCCTCGTGAGCCTCAGCCGAGGTGGAGGAGATGGATATGAGTAAGTAAGAAGTCCTTGCACGTTTCACTCTAAACATACAAACAGCAATGAAGAAAGTATTTACGTTTGTGCTATTCGCCCTATTATCCCTCATTGGGATAACCGTGGCACAGGGACAAGAGCCGGACAGAGTCGTCCTCAAGTCGGGTCACAAGACTGGCTTTTTCGTTACCCTAGAGCTCAACTATGGTGCCGAGGTCGATCCTCAAGCTCTAGAGTTGGTAGACATCTTGGAGGAGGACCAAAAGACTCAAATTAAGAAGGTAAGGTACAAGCTCCTCAAACCCGAGGTTACTATCACGGGGAATATAAAGCTCATTAATGCTACATTCTTCAAGCTCTCTGGGGTAGAGATCGTGCGTGCCCCCAATCTAGAGTCTTTCTTCTCGGAGCCCAGGCCTCAACAAGCAGGGCAAATCGACAAGGCAGACTTCTCGGCTTGCCCCAATCTGCAGAAGCTTGCCCTCAGCAACGCTCAACTCAAAGAGATCAACGTCAAGGGTTGTAGCAAACTAGAAATCCTAGCCCTTGCAGGCAATCAGCTCAAGGAGCTCGACCTAACTGGTTGCTCTGCCCTCTACTGGGTACAGATGCAAAGCAACCTATTCGAGCCAGATGGCTTCGACCGAATGATCAAGACCCTAACACCCAAGCCCGGTGGAGAGGACAATGGATATCTATTCGTCATTGACCTGCACCCAAGTGCCAAGGACCAAAACAAGTGTAGCGCCAAGAATGTACGTGATGCCAAGGCCGTCAATTGGATCGTACGTGATGCTACAAACGAAGGCTACCCCGGCCACGACTACAAGCCCAACCAGCTCTCTAGCGAAGAGATCCATATCAAGACACGACTCACCATCGGCCAAGGCGACAATTATATTCCTCTAGGCATCGAGGCCCACGAACTTGAGGAGTTTGAGGTTGAGGGTGGCGAGTATACTACGACAGCCAACGGCAAGCGCTACTACAAGATTAGCTCCCAGAGCTTGATCATCAGAGGGAAGGTCAAGAGCTTCGACTGTAGCAGTGCAGAGATCACCTATGTTGATGTGAGCAAAAACCCAGAGCTAGAGACCCTCAACATAGAGGACAATGCTTATCTATCTAAGGTAATCTTCGGCGACATCAGCAAACTGCGCCACCTGTATGCTGGCGACATCAAGCTCGGCAACAGCATAGACCTCTCCAAAGCAGAGAACGTAGAGTCCCTATTCTGCCAGCGTACAGGCGTCGCTATGCCAGACCTAAGCAAGCTAACCAAGCTACGTGAACTCAACTGTACGGGCAATAAGTGGTCTAAGCTCGATGTATCGCAGCTCCCCAAGCTAGAGATACTCATTGCAGCAGACTGCGGTATCCGCTCCATCGACCTGAGTCAAAACCACAAGCTCAGAGATGTACAGCTACAAGGCAATTACCTCAAGGCTCTCAAGTTTACCTCTCCTAGCCTATTCCACGCAGTCATCTTCGACAACGAAATCAAGGACGCCAACATGACTGAGCTCATGGCGAGCCTGCCCAGATTTCGCAGAAGCCACGAAGATGGAGCCCCAGAGGAAGCCCTCATTATCGTAGTCAATAAGGACGGAAATCCAGAGCTCAACAAGTGCCTAGATACGGACGTTGCTATCGCTGTAAAGAAGAATTGGAAAGTAAGAGCCATCGACAGCGACTACCAGATTTCCCCTTACGAAGGGATTAAATCCAAAGCTATTGAGCAGCTCGGTAGTGCAAGCCTAAATATCTACCCCAACCCAACGACGGATGTACTCAAGGTAGAGGGAGTACCTGCGGGGCTCAGCATTCAGCTATTTGACACTAGAGGTGTACTCGTTCGCTCGTTCATCTCACAGGGCGACATCGTAACTATGGCGGTAGATACTCTACCCAAAGGCATCTATATGCTGCGGATCGCAGATCGCACCCACAAGGTCCTAGTCAAGTAAGTTAGACAACGCATATATCATATAGGGCGGAGCTCTTGCCAATGCAGAGCTCCGCCCTATCGTTTTGTGCCGCCACGAGGCATCAGCAGCAGGGAACTAGCAGTTTGGGGGGCGGGCTAATTATTTGTATTTTTGCGCAAAACTAGGATGCTTAGGCCTCTCGTTGGGTCAGTACAGCTTCGATTACTTGCTCCGCCAATAGGACAGGTACAGAGCACGTAAGTATCATACACCAATAGCAAATAAGCAAGAGTAAAAACTCTATGAACGAACGATATATGCAGCGTGGCGTCTCGGCCTCCAAAGAGGACGTGCACAACGCCATCAAAAATGTGGACAAGGGTTTGTATCCCTCGGCTTTCTGCAAGATTATCCCCGACATTCTCGGAGGAGACCCCGAGTACTGCAACATCATGCATGCCGATGGAGCTGGTACCAAGAGTTCACTCGCCTACATGTATTGGCGCGAAACGGGAGATCTATCGGTGTGGCGAGGCATCGCACAAGATGCGCTCATCATGAATATTGACGACCTACTCTGCGTGGGTGCCACGGACAATATCCTCGTATCCTCGACCATCGGACGCAACAAGCACCTAATCCCCGGAGAAGTAATCTCCGCCATTATCAACGGGACCGAGGAACTATTGGCCGAGCTCAGAGAGCAGGGCGTGCGTGCCTACTCGACAGGAGGAGAAACAGCAGATGTAGGCGACTTGGTACGCACCATCATCGTAGACAGTACTGTTACCTGCCGTATGAAGCGTAGCGACGTCATCGACAATGCCAATATCAAGGGCGGCGATGTGATTGTCGGCTTAGCCTCTTACGGACAAGCTAGCTACGAGCGTGAGTACAATGGCGGCATGGGGAGCAATGGCCTTACCTCTGCTCGCCACGATGTGCTGGAGCATTCGCTAGCGAGCAAATATCCCGAGAGCTATGATGCAGCAGTACCAGCGGAACTCGTCTATAGTGGTAGCCGAGCCTTGACCTCGCCAGTAGAGGGAGCACCACTAGATGCAGGTCGCCTCATTCTATCACCGACACGCACCTACGCACCGATCATCAAGAAGGTGCTAGACGAGATGCGTGAGCGTGTACATGGTATGGTTCACTGCTCGGGAGGAGCTCAGACCAAGGTGATGCACTTCGTCAAGAATAAGCGTGTCATCAAGGATAATCTATTCCCCGTACCTCCACTCTTCGACCTGATCCACAAAGAGAGTGGTACGCCTGCCAAGGAGATGTACAAGGTCTTCAACATGGGGCACCGTATGGAGTTGTATGTTTCGCCCGAGGACGCCCAGCACATCATCGCTATCAGCGAAAGCTTCGGTGTACCAGCGCAAGTCATCGGTCGGGTAGAAGATGCCGAAACGAATAGCCTACTCATTCGCTCGCCCTACGGCGACCTAGAGTACTAGGCTTGGTAGAGAGGTGAAGAATCTCATTACTCTATAATATTGACTACGCAATGAAAGTCAGACTCTTAGAGAAGTTACTGCTAGTGACTCTACTACTATTCCTCCTAAGCCAGACGATGCTCTATCGTTACTTCCCCGTCGCTGGAGATGTCATCGGGGCGTTTTTGATATTCTTGGTGGTTTCTAATATGGTGTATAGGGCTTTTTACCCAAGTGCCGACTCACTACGCTGTATCTTGAGGAAGCTCCCCCTCTCAGGGCAGTACATCTCCATTGCGCTGCTCCTATCTATAGGTGCTGCCCTAGTGTACTACTCCTTACCAATCTCTGCCGACTTGTCTAAGGGAACCCTCTCAGACTGGGCAAGTGCTCTCTGGCCACTCTGCTGCGGATTGATTTTGCTACTAAACGCCTTGCTCTGGGGCGTGGAAGTGGTACGCCGCCCGAGGCAGAAGGCTCACTGATTCAAGAAATACGATTAAACAAAATAAATGGCAACAGACAATGATTTGCTAAGCAGAATAGAGGGGCTGGAGATCCGCTTCGAGGAAGTATCCACCCTGATTACTGCACCCGATATTATCGCCGACCAGAAACGCTTCATGAAGCTCAGCAAAGAGTATCGTGATCTAGAGCGTATTCTGGAGAAAGGCAAAGAATACCGCAACCTACTTGGTAATATCCAAGAAGGGCGGGAAACGCTCGAGAGTGAGAGCGATCAAGAGCTCAGAGCTATGGCTCGTGAGATGATGCAAGAGGCCGAGGAACGTATCCCATCTCTCGAAGAAGAAATCAAACTACTGCTTATCCCCGCAGATCCCGAGGACGAGAAGAACGTCGTCATGGAGATACGTGGCGGTACTGGTGGCGACGAAGCTGCCATCTTCGCAGGCGACCTATATAAGATGTATGTACGCTACTGCGAGGGGCGTGGCTGGCGCACAGAAGTAACGAGCATGTCGGAGGGAACGGCTGGTGGATACAAGGAAATCGTATTCACAGTAACCGGCGAGGGCGTGTACGGGATCCTCAAGTATGAGAGTGGTGTACATCGTGTGCAGCGTGTGCCTGCGACCGAAACTCAGGGGCGTGTACACACCTCAGCTGCATCGGTAGCTGTACTACCGGAGGCGGAGGAGGTAGACGTCGTGCTGAACCCTGCGGATATTGAGTTCCACACAGCTCGCTCGGGTGGAGCAGGTGGCCAGAACGTCAATAAGGTAGAAACGAAGGTACAGCTTACCCACAAGCCCACAGGGATCGTAGTGGTCTGTCAGCAGGCTCGTACGCAGCTAGCCAACCGAGAGCTAGCGATGCAGATGCTCCGTACCAAGCTCTACGATATGGAGGTCACCAAGCACAATGAGGCTATTGCTGCCAAACGCAAGACGATGGTGTCTACTGGCGACCGCTCTGCCAAGATCCGCACCTACAACTATCCTCAAGGCCGTGTCACCGACCACCGCATTAACCTAACACTCTATAACCTAGCTGCCATCATGAATGGAGAAGTTCAGCCAATCATTGACGAACTGATCATCGCCGAGAATATCGAGCGCATGAAAGAAGCAGCCCTCTAACACCATAATATCCGTATGACAAGAGAACAATTATTCGAGAATATCCAGCGCAAGCGATCCTTCCTCTGTATAGGACTAGACACAGATATTCGCAAAATCCCGCAGCATCTGCTCGAGGACGATGATCCGATCTTCGCCTTCAACAAGCGCATCATAGACGCCACGGCTCATCTCTGTGTTGCCTATAAGCCTAACTTAGCTTTCTACGAGAGCATGGGTTCTTTTGGCATTCAGGCATTTGAAAAAACTGTACAGTATATCCAGAAGAATTACCCCGACCAGTTCATCATCGCCGACGCCAAACGTGGGGATATTGGCAATACTGGCGATATGTACGCTCGTAGTTTCTTTGAGCATTTGCGTGTAGATGCCCTCACCGTGTCGCCTTATATGGGAGAGGATAGCGTGAGGCCTACGCTCAAATATCCGGGCAAATGGACGATTTTGCTAGCCCTAACCTCCAACGAGGGTAGCGAAGACTTCCAGATGATGAAGGACGAGTCGGGCGAATACCTCTTTGAGCGGGTACTACGCCGTAGCCGCGCTTGGGGTGATGCCGACCAACTGATGTATGTAGTGGGAGCCACCAAAGCACAGATGCTAGAGCGCATTCGTCTTATTGTCCCCAATCACTTCCTCCTCGTCCCCGGTGTCGGCTCGCAGAATGGCAGCCTAGAGGAGGTGGCCGAGTTCGGTATCAACAGCCAGTGTGGTCTACTTGTCAATGCTTCTCGTAGCATCATATTCGCCGATAGCACCGAGGCTTTTGCTTCTCGTGCAGCAGAGGAAGCGGAGAAGCTCCGCCGACAGATGACCGAGATCCTTATCAAACATAAGCTCATCGAGGCTTAATATCCTAGACTATGACGCACAAGCTAGAGTTCACGATCCAGCAAATCGCACAGATGCTAGGAGGCCGTGTTGAGGGAGATCCCAGCCGACTAATTAGAGCTTTCGGCAAAATCGAAACGGCACAAGAAGGCGAATTGACCTTTCTAGCCAACGACAAATACAAACCTTTCGTCTATACGACTGGAGCTTCGGCTGTTTTGGTCAGCGAAAGCTTCACTCCTGAGCAACCTATACAGGCATCTCTAATCCGTGTAGCCGATCCGTATGCTGCACTGGCACAGCTGATGCAGTTTACCGAGAGCCAGCTTCGACCTCGCCGTAGGGGCATCGACCCTAGAGCTGTGGTAGCGCAGGACGCACAAGTGGGAGCGGACTGCTACATCGGGGCGAATGCTATCGTGGAGTCTGGTGTCGTACTGGGAGAGGGCTGCCAAATCTACCCTAATGCTTTCATAGGAGAAGGGACAAGAGTAGGAGCAGGGACGGTCATCTACCCCAATGCAACCCTATACTATGGTGTGGTTGTGGGCGAACGTTGCATCATTCATGCAGGTGCTGTCGTAGGAGCGGACGGATTTGGCTTCGCTCCTCAGCTGGACGGCTACCACAAGATACCACAGCTAGGCAACGTTATTCTAGAAGATGACGTCGAAATCGGAGCAAATACCTGCATTGACAGAGCGGCTATGGGTAGCACGATCATCAAACGTGGGGTGAAGCTCGACAATCTCGTGCAGATCGCACACAACTGCCAAGTCGGCGAACACACCGTACTAGCCTCTCAGGTTGGTATGGCTGGTTCGTCCACAATGGGGGCTTGGTGTCAGGCTGGCGGTCAGGTGGGTATCGCAGGTCATCTATCTATCGGCGACAGAGTGCAGATGGGAGGCCAAACCGGTATCCTTGGTAATATCAAGAGCGATCGATCGATCTTTGGTTCTCCAGCTATGGAGGTAGGCGATGCGATGCGTAGCTTCGTGGTTATCCCCAAGCTGCCAGATATGTATCGCCGACTAGGTAAACTAGAGAAAGAAATAGAAATAATCAAACTCAAAGAATAATATGGAAAAGCAGAAAACCCTCGCTGGTAGCTTCTCCCTCTCGGGGAAGGGGCTACATACGGGGCTTAATATCGAGATTACCTTCAGGCCTGCCGAGATCAATACGGGGAGGGTTATCCGTCGTGTAGACCTAGAGGGGGCTCCAGAGATCCCAGCCCTATCGGAGTTCGTCAAGGGGACTGAGCGTGGCACCGTGCTAAAAAAAGGCGATGCAAGCGTCAGCACGATTGAGCATGCCATGGCAGCCCTCTATGCCCTAGGCGTAGACAACTGTCTGATAGAGGTCAATGCTCCCGAGTTTCCTATTCTAGACGGTAGTGCAATCCGTTATGTTCAGGAGATCGAGCGTGTCGGCCTCGTAGAGCAAGAGGCCGATCGTGAGTACTACATCGTCAAGCAACGCCAAGAGGTAACATCGGCCGACGGCCGCTCTCGTCTGCTGCTACTCCCCGACTCGGAGTTTGGTGTAGATGTACATATCCACTTCGATTCTCAGGTACTGAGCAACCAATATGCTTCCCTAGACAACCTCAAGGACTTTGCTACGGAGATTGCAGCATCTCGCACCTTCGTTTTCGTCAGAGAGATCGAGGCACTCATGGCAGGCAACCTCATCAAGGGTGGAGATCTAGATAACGCTCTAGTAATCTACGATCATCTTTTGCCACAAGAGGAGCTCGACAAGCTATGCCAGCTGATGGGAGTGGAGCGTAAGATCGCTCCAGAGCTTGGCTATATCAACAATGCCCCTATCATCTACCCGAACGAACCAGCCCGCCACAAGCTACTAGATGTACTAGGCGACCTATCGCTCGTTGGCCGCCCAATACGAGGACGCATCATCGCAACCTGCCCGGGACATAAGATCAACAATGAGATGGGGCAGAAGATCCGCAAGGACATCAAGCAAAACGAGTCACAGGCACCATCGTACGACCCCAATCGTGCTCCCGTGATGGACGTCAATCGCATCCGTGAGCTACTCCCACACCGCTACCCATTCTTGATGGTCGATAAGATCATAGAGGTTGGACGTGACTATATCGTGGGGGTGAAGAACCTGACGGCCAATGAAGAATTCTTCCAAGGACACTTCCCTAGCGAACCAGTGATGCCCGGTGTGCTACAAGTTGAGGCGATGGCTCAGGTGGGTGGTTTGCTCGTACTCAATGGGCTGGACGAACCCGACCGTTACTCAACCTATTTCCTCAAAATAGACAATGTTAAGTTCCGCCAAAAGGTAGTACCGGGCGATACACTCGTATTCAAGCTCCGTCTAATCACAGAGCTCCGCCGTGGTATGGCCAATATGCGTGGTCTTGCATTCGTGGGCGATACGCTCGTTTGTGAGGCAGAGTTTATGGCTCAGATTGTAAAGAATAAGTAATTCGCAATATGACAAATACACTTATTAGCCCTCTGGCATCTATTCATCCAGAGGCAAAGTTGGCCGAGGGGGTTCAAGTACACCCTTTTGCCGTGATAGAGGCTAATACAGAGATTGGCGAAGGAACGATTATTCACTCCGGAGCTGTCATTCACTCCGGAGCTCGTATCGGTAAACACTGCGAGATCCACCCGGGCGCCGTGATCGCCGGTATCCCACAGGATCTCAAATACGCAGGCGAAGACAGCATCGCCATCATCGGCGACGGCACTCGTGTACGCGAATGCGTTACGGTCAATCGTGGCACAGTATCTCGTGGCAAGACCGTTGTCGGGAAGAATTGCTTGCTTATGGCTTATAGCCATGTGGCACACGACTGTGTGCTTGGCGACAACATCATCATCGGCAATGCTACTCAGCTGGCAGGCGAGGTGGAGATAGACGACTATGCGATCGCTAGCGGTGGCACGCTCGTACACCAGTTTGTGCGTATTGGTCGCCACGTGATGATCCAAGGTGGCTCTCGAGTGAATAAAGATATCCCCCCCTACACGCTCGTCGGGCGTGAACCGCTATGCTACTGCGGGATCAATATCGTTGGTCTACGGCGCCGTGGCATGAGCAACGACCAGATATACTGCATCAACGATATCTACCGCACCATCTACCAGCGTGGTCTAAACAACACAGAAGCACTAGCCACTGTGGAGAAGGAGGTAGGCGAATGCCCAGAGCGTGAGGAGATCCTCGGCTTTATCCGAGCCTCTAGCCGTGGTATCATTCGTGGTAATATGGACTAGTAGCCCAGCTCTCAACTAAGCCCAAGGGCTGAAGCACCTACACAGCAGACAGAAACATCTGCTGTGTAGGTGCTTTTTTATTTGCTGATGCATCAAGCCACAAAGCTGTCCTAGACTACACACAAGCCGATGAAGCGGACTCCACCTTGGGCTAGTGGGTATAAGGGCACAAAGGAACCACACATAAACAAATAAAAATCAATCAAATAAACCCATACCTATAGTCTCTTGATCCCTCTGTGGTTCATACTTCAAATTTTCTACCCATCAATCCTTTTGGATTGTAGGACAAACCTTAATAAATCTTTCCTTCAATCTAAAAAAATCTTCCCTTCAATTTTTGGAGTGATGTATATACAAGTTATCCACTACTTATACACATTCTCCACACTGAGTGCTAGAGGGCTTTCCTAGGATATGCACAGAGCCGATACAAAGTAGCCGATAGCTCTAACGGATAGTTGAGGCACGGAGATCTAGAGGCGAGGCACCGTACAGAGATGCCCCAGCTCGCCTCCGCTTGCCCGATGCATATAAAAGATGTACCTTTGTATGAACATTTAAGACGAAACCAAAACAATTAATTCACCAATTTTGATGAAGAAAATTCTATCCCTTTGTCTCTTGGTTGCTCCGAGTTTACTTGTAGCCCAAGAGCAGGCAGACAGCATCACCACGCACAGGCTAAACGAAGTGGAGGTAGTGGCTGACTACCTAAGAGCTCAACCTCAGCTCTCTCGCAGTAGTGTCTCACTCGACAAACTTCCGCTAAGCATCAGCAGCCTACAGGTCAATCAGCTCAAAAACCGCAATCTCTATCTCCCAACAGATGCTATCCGTTTCATCGGTGGTGGTAGTGGGATTGGCAAAAGCTATGGTGCGTTCCTACAGCTCAATGTAAGAGGATTTGACTATGCCCCTATCTCGGTAGATGGTATGAGGGACGAGCGTACGACCTTCAACTCCTACCCCCTATCGGATCTGAGCGAAGTGGAGAGCCTAGAGCTACTCAAAGGGCCAGCTTCTGTGCTACAAGGTCATTCGGCCGTAGGGGGTGCTCTGCTCCTCTCTCGCCGCAAGGCCAAGGCCCAAAAAGAAATCGAGGCAAGCCTCAACTATGGAAGCTGGAACTATATGCGTGCCTCAGCTCTGGTTGGCAACTACCTTGGCGCTGGCTGGAGTGGTCTATTCCTAGCCACATACAGCAAAGAGGACGGTTGGAGAGATCTTGGTGACAAGACACTCAAACTCTATGGGACACTCAACGGTAGATGGAGCAAAGACGAAGTAGATATACGAGTGAGCCACAACAATGACTTCTATGGTACCGAAACCGGTCTACCACCTACCCTATCGTCAGATGTCTACACAACCCAAGGCGACCAGCTCTACCTCAAGGCAGGAGAAGTGGAGGAGCGCATTCGTAAGAACAGGAGTGTACGCTACAACAATAGCTCCGACTTCATGTATCACCGCAATCTAAACGGCTCTGTACGTTGGGTACACACGTTTACACCCCAAATCAAATTGGTTGAGCATGCCTCTGCCAACTGGGACGACATCGACTACTTCAGCACCGAGGAGCTCAACTATGTAACGAGCAACAAGACAGAGTATGCCCACTACTTCAAGGGTAAGGGCGGTAAGAAGCAATACATTGATCTAAGCCGTGTACAGTTTACCTTCCCATTACGCTTCGAGCATATCGCCAAGACCTTCCAGAACCAGCTAACCCTCGATGCCAAGTTCTATACAGGCTTCATCAAGCATAACCTGACTTCAGGAGTCGATGTGAGCTATATGCGCCGAGTAACCTACAAGGGCTACAATCTAGAGGGCAGTGACCCTGATGTGTATGGCATTACGCAGCCTTGGATTGTATCGGCATACGAGCCCAAGGGTGTGGGAGAGCTCAAGAGCAAGTTTAGCAAAGCGAGCCCATCGCATACGTTCTCTAGCGGCTTCTTCGTGCAGGATATCTGGGAGTTTAGCCCTCAGATACAAGCTATGACGGCACTTAGATACGACCTCTACAGCTACCGCTCCTCGGGAGATATTGCTGTGGCCGACGGCAAACATTCGTTCCAAGATGTGGATACCTATCCCAACAAAATCAACGATACCGCACTGACTTATCGCCTTGGCCTAGTCTATACACCTATCAAGCAGCTAAGCCTATACAGCTCTATCGCCAATTACTTCAACCCCGATCGCACCTTCGCTAGACCCAATCGCATCTATATCGACAATAGTGGCAACGAGATCGAGCCGAAGGCTGGAGTAGGGCTCTTCAAGCCTCGTAGTGGCTATCAGATAGAGCTAGGTACGAGAGCTACTCCGCTCAAGTGGCTTGAGCTATCGGCCTCGGTGTATCATATTCTCCAAAACAACACCATCGTTGGCCTCGGCAGAGAGGTGCGCCAAGTCAATGGTAAGGACGTAACGTACTCTCTCACGGGGCAGATTGGGCAAATCACCTCGCAAGGAGTGGAGGCAGAGGCTAAGCTAAGCCCTATCGAAGGGCTTAACCTCTCGTTTGGTTATAGCTATACCGACGCCAAATACGGGGACAATCAGATCGACAAGTATCGTAAAAAGAACGAGAACGATGGGATCATCAAGCCCGGAACTGCCGTCGATGGTATATCTAAGCACAAGGCTTACAGCTTGGGCGAATACACAATCCAGAGAGGTCTACTCAAGAGCCTGAGCCTAAACTATGCGTTTAGCTATCAGGGAGAGCGCAGAATCAGACAGAATCATTTCCCTGCTTATACGCTACTTGACCTTGGTATCGCCTACCAAATCGTTCAGAACCTAAGGCTAAGTGCCAATGTGTACAACGTGCTGAACACGGAGAGCTACCAAGAGGCTCTAGGCAACCAAATGGTACCTAATAGGCCTACCAACTTCCGCATAGGCCTCTCTTACAAGCTATAAGATTTGTAGCTTGTAAGTACCCCAAGGGGCTGTGGCAAGATTTGATATAGCCACAGCCCCTTGTAGATACTTAGGAGCGTGCGATATGCCGTGTAGCTTGCACAATCGAAATAATTATCTACCTTTGCGGTGCAATCGCTGCCCGGATGGCGGAATTGGTAGACGCGTTGGTCTCAAACACCAATGAACGCAAGTTCGTGCCGGTTCGATCCCGGCTCCGGGTACTAAGCCTCGTTCTCGTTGGAGAATGGGGCTTTTTACTATCCGTATCCGCCAGACCGCACACCCCAGCGTAGAAAACCTTATTGCCCTACTACCCATACTTTTGCCCCCTTGGATTGAGTTGATTAACTTTGTAGTCTATGACAAAAGAAAATTGGTTGAAACGAAGCATCAGACAGATGCGCCTATGGGGCTTGAGAAGCTTCCGCTTTATTACCCTTGATATGTGGCGTCTAAGCCCTGATGAGATTCCACAACCCTTCAGGCTAATTGCCAACACCATCAAAGTGCTATACATGGCCACCAAGAGCTTCATCTTCGACGATCTGATGAGCCGTGCAGCCTCACTCACTTATAGTACCGTCCTATCCATCGTGCCTATGCTGGCCGTAATAGTAGGTATCGCCAAGGGCTTCGGGCTACAAGCTGTAGTCCATGATGCACTTGTCGAGGCCTTCCCCGGGCAAGAAGACCAGCTATCACAGGTCTTTGTCTATGTCGAGAACTATCTTGAGCAGGTACAAGGGGGGCTCTTCATCGGCTTCGGTCTGATCGTTTTGCTCTACACCGTCTTGATGCTGATTGCCTCTATCGAGGACGCACTCAACAGCATCTGGCAGGCACCCCATAGCCGTCCGTGGTCTAGGCGTATCCTAGACTACTTTGGGTTCTTCCTCCTACTACCGATCCTACTCACAGGCTCTAGTGTCGTGACGCTCCTCGGGACCGCTGTACGCAATATGGTTTCGCCCGACGTGATGATTATCAGCTCGGTCATGGAGTTTTCGCTCAACCTGATCCCCTACATCTTCTCGATCGCCTCACTAGTGGCGCTCTATATGTTGCTGCCCAACGTGCGGGTACGCTTCGTCCCTGCACTTATCTCGGGGACTCTGGCAGGTATTGCCTTCCAGATCTTCCAGTCGCTCTACATCAGCGGAGTACTCTGGATCTCACGATACAATGCTATCTATGGTAGCTTCGCTGCCTTCCCTCTACTCCTCCTCTGGATGCAGCTCTCTTGGACGATTACCCTCTTCGGTGCACAGCTCTGCTACTCGATACAAAACATTCGCCGATTCTCTTTTGGCGAGGCTTCGCTCAAGGCATCACGTCGCTACTTCGACTTCGTGACTATCCTTGTAGCCAGCAAGATCATACAGAGATTCGGCCAAGAGGGAGCCAAACCCTACCGTGCCGAGTCCCTCTCTAGCGAATGCCAAATACCTCTTCGCTTGGTCGGGCAAGTACTCGCCAAGCTAGAAGAAATCGGAGTGATCAACGAAATCGGCTATGGCGACCCCATAGAGGAGGGCTACTATCACCCTGCAGTAGACCCAGAGCTCATCTCAGTGGGCTACCTTGTAGAGAAGCTAGATCGACATGGCTTCGAGGACTTCCGTATAGACAATGAAGAAGACTATCGCCCCCAATGGGAAGCTATGCTCATTACTCGCCAAGGCTATGAACAGCCACAGGCAGGGATCCTACTTCGTGACCTCAAACACAGCTGATCCGACACCCCTCTAGAGCGATGAAGAAACTAGGTCGCCCAGCACGTCCGCATAGGCTCATAGTCAAACTCAACGAGCGAGAGCTCAAGGCCCTCGACCAGTACTGCAAGAAGTATCGGGTAGACAACCGCTCCCATTGGCTTAGAGAGCTGATGATGACGGAGATCATCAAACGTTTTGAGCTGGACGCCCCAATGCTCTTCAGTGAAGAAGAAATGAGATAAGCCATGCAGTGGTTGCACTACGACGATGAGTACTATATGCGCATCGCCCTCGAGGAGGCACAGCTGGCCTACGACGAGGGCGAGGTACCTATCGGAGCGGTCGTGGTAGCTGGGGGACGGGTGCTTGCTCGTGCCCACAATAGAGTAGAGGCGCTAGGCGACCCCACGGCACACGCCGAGATGCTAGCCATCACAGCAGCCACAGAGGTAGTGGGGAGTAAGTATCTAGTAGGTTGCCAGCTGTATGTGACCATAGAGCCCTGCCCGATGTGTGCTGGTGCAATCCGCTGGGGGCGACTATCTCGTGTGATCTATGGCGCAGGCGAGGAGAAGTTCGGCTACCGCATATTCTCGCCACAGATTCTCCCGAGGTCTTGTCGTCTGACCACTGGCGTGCTAGCCGAGCAGGCAAGAGAGCTGATGCAACGCTTCTTCCGAAGCAAGCGGTAGCAGGCATACAACCAACTAACAAAACCCAATGTCCGACTTCAACGTACATATACTTGGCTGTGGCTCAGCCTTGCCCACCGTAGCCCACCTCCCTAGCTCGCAGGTCGTAGAGCTACGAGGCAAGCTCTACATGATAGACTGTGGAGAGGGTGCACAGAGGCAGATGCGCCTACAGCGCTTGAACTTCGGCAAGCTCGTCGCCATCTTTATCTCACACCTACACGGCGATCACTGCTTCGGCCTTCCGGGGCTAATCTCTTCGCTCGGTATGCTTGGGCGCACGGGCAACCTACATATCATAGGCCCTGTGGGGTTAAAGCGTTTCCTTGAGCCAATCCTTGAGCAGTTCTGCGACCAAATGGCGTATCGGGTAGTCCTTACAGAAACAGATACCCGCCAAGGACAAACCGTCTGGGAGGATAGGTCAGTGACAATCAGCACTATTCCCCTCAAGCACCGCACCCCTACGCAGGGCTATCTCTTTCGAGAGAAGGTTACCCCTCTACACCTAGACAAGGCCTCGGCAGACTTCTATGGCATTCCACTAGCTGCGTATCCTGCTATCCTGCGTGGCGAGGACTTCGTTAGCGAGGCGGGAGAGGTAATCCCCAACAGCCGACTGACCAAGCGTGGGCGTGAGGCACGTAGCTATGCTTACTGCTCCGATACGTCCTATCTACCCAATAACGCTCCACTGATCAAGGGCGTGACACTCCTCTACCACGAGGCCACCTTCCTCACTAGCGAGTCGGCACGAGCTGGCCAAACGGGACATAGCACAGCTAGAGAAGCAGCGCTGATGGCACAGAGCGCAGAAGCCAAGCGACTACTCATAGGCCATTACTCGGCACGGTACCACGCAACGGACGATTTGCTCGCAGAGGCACGGGCGATATTCCCCTGCACAGAAGCGGCCAACGAGGGTATGTGCCTAGAGCTCTAGCAGACAGAGAGGCGCTTCGTCAAAATAATAAGCCCATAGAGGAGGTCAAACACTCCCCTATGGGCTTTCTGTATGTGCGAGCTTCCTACCTACTCTCTACATTCAGCGACCTCTAGTGTGCCACCGAAGCCCGAGGTCGCAGTATATTCGGGGGCATAAACCGATTGCGCCGAAGCCGATGTGACTTGATAGGTGCCAGAGCGCACGACATACTGCTCATACTCGATCTGATACTCGCCACGGCCAAGGCGGTCGAAGTAGAAATTGGTCATCATATCCCTTGGCTCGTAGTAGTAGCCTGCACCAGAGTGCCACACATAGCCAGAGGTTTGGCGGCGAGGTTCGGTACAGCCTAGGCGAGGATCACTTAGAGCGACGAAGTCCATCTCTCGACTTAGCTTGAGCATGAGCTTCGTGACCAGCACATCGCCCACGGCAAGACTCTGCCCTGTGGCCAGTGGTATGAGCTTCTCTCGTCCTCCCTGCACGGCTTTGAGGTAGTGACGTCGCTCGATCTGTAGCTCTCTGCCAGAGGCACGCTCCTCGATGCTTGGGAGCATATAGCGTGCAGTGGCCGCCCCCCAGACTTGACCCGAGTGCTGGGCTCTCGCCTCAATAGCTAGAGGATAGCTTGCCCGATCGAAGTCTTCGACGAGCCTAATGCGTTCGCCCGATTGGACTAGCTCTGTACCATCAGCTCGCTTTAGGGTCAGCTCCGTGCGATTAGGCTCACGAAGCTCCGTACTACCAGAGCCAACGAATAGGGCATATAGAGCCTCCGCCGTAGCCGTCGTACTCTCCCAGCGAACCGAGCGCTTCTGGTTGAGCAACCACTGCTGCAAGGAGTGAAGCGTAGCCTTGTCTTCTGGAGCGAGTAGGCGTAGTGCCTCGATCATCTCCGTAACCATAGTATAGGAGCGATTAATCCACCAATAACCACCCGTGCTGATCTGAGCGAAGAATGCACCGACCTCTGCGTCGCTCAAGTGCTGACGCAGGGACTCCACGAGGAGTAGAGCCAGCGGCCTATCGTACTCAGCGAGGGCAATAGCAGCTTGTGGCTTAGCCCATAGCGGCAGCTCGTGTGCACCACGACGCAGACGCTCAAGGAAGAATCGCCTCTGGGCAACATTCGTCTCGGACTTGGCTCGCTTATTCAACTCTAGAATATAGAGGTAGTTCAGCTCTAGGCTAGAGATCTGCCCATGTATTTGCTTAGATTTACGCTCGGCCTCTTGGATTTGCTGCATCAACTCCGCCATAGCCTTGTCAAGTGCCTGATGCCCTCTCTGGAGCATCAGCTCGGTGCGTCGAGTATCCACTGCTCTGGGATTGAGCTGGCGTAGTCGTACCAGCTGACGCATCACATAGGTTGTCGTGTACAGACTGCCACGCATACGGGCAAACCAAGGCCATAGACCATCGCTCCCCTGTAGCTCGGCAAGCTCACGCAGTAGACGATCCTCCCGATCGCTCTGCCCTAGAGTACCGAAAAAGGCGACCAGCGAGGCCAAACGTTTACCCTCATCTTCGCTAGCGATGACCTTAGCCCAAGGTGTGGTCGAGAGAGGGCGCTTCAGCAGGCTATCTATATCGTCCCTCAGACTGTCCCTCATCTCGGCACGACGCTCGGAAAGCCAATGCTGTAGCCCGGGAGTTTGAGCGACAGCCTTAGCTAAAGCCTGCCCGTAAAGCGCCGAACTGATGGAGATTGCATTGGCGAGATTGTCCTGAGCAAGGGTCGGCAAAGTCTGCAGGGCTAGGAAAAGAGGATTACTCTCTACACGTACCTCAACCCGACCGCTATCGGGGATGAAGCCCGTCGAGGGAAAGAGTTCCGAGAGATCAACCTTGGTCTGTTCGGCAGTTAGTAGCGTAAAGGCCTCACTGCGTATCGCCTCCTCTCTAGACGAGGTGATCGGCAGAGCTCGCTGCTCCCCGTCGGCGAAGCCAGAGCCGTGAGCCATCATACGCACGCCGATAGAGTCTAGCTCGAGCGACTGGTCTAGCGCAACCGAGAAGCGAAAATCCTGCGTCTGAGAAGGAGCAACCTTTAGGGGTAAACTATCTTGATGAATAATGGCCTGATCTTGGAGGCGGAAGAGCTCTAGGCGTACAGAACCTGCTTGCTCTCGATCACTTAGATTCTGCACTTGCGCCGCAAGGCTTAGCTTATCTCCTAGGCGAATGAGGCGAGGCAAGTAAGGCTTGAGCATCAGCTCTCGATAGCTCTCGATGTAGGCTCTATGGTAGCCCGTATTCATATCTGCCGTATGAGCTACAAGTTCCAGACGCCAGCGGGTTAGATTATCGGGGAGTTGAAACGACCAGCTCACCTCGCCAGACTTATCCGTGAGCATTCGAGGGCGGAAGAAAGCCGTTTCGGCGAAGTCTTGCCTCAATCCACCCTCTACGGGCGAAGCTTCAGTCGCATCATCAGTTATATCACTGCTCTTTGCCAGCATCATAGATCTCAGCTCCTTGCTTCGTATCGCACCAGCCTCTGCCGACATTTGCTTCGGTACAGCCGACCGCTCTAGTAGCATAGCATTACCACCACCGTATTCCTCCTGCATGCTACCTAGAGGGACGAAGGACTGATGCCACACATCGTAGTCCTCGCTTTGGCTTGCGCCCCAGTTGATTTGCCCAACCGCATTAGGCGCAAATCTATCGTTTGTCAACCCATAGGCATGGGTATAGAATGGTCTGAGCAGAGGGTGAGCATATAGCTGGGTAAATCTAAGTGGCATCACAGCGTCTAGTGCACTGTCGTACATCCACGCAGCTATGGAGGCTCGGACGGGTTTGCCCTTGTGTAAGACACGTAGCTGCCAAGTTTCGTTACTGCCGGCTCTCAGCCGATCTCTAAAGCTCTGCCAGCTTAGAGTCAGCTCCTTGTCGGGTTGCACACGAGAGAAGGTAAACGTCTGTTCGTATAGCCGAGCCGAGCGCACCGTATAGAGGTACACACGCACCTGCTCAGTCGTTTCTCTTGGCAAGTCAATCATCAACTGATTGAGCGACGATGGGCGAGGGCGAAGCATTCCGTAGCCTATTACCCTGCCGTCTATCTCGGTGCGGTAATAGATATAACTATCCTCTAGAGCCGAAGCATAGTGAATGAGGGGAGGTCTACGGCTACTATATGTCAGCTCTGGCGCAGTAGCCACAAGTGGCGCCCCCTTGACCTCGATGATGCGGTCGCTGGATCTGTAAAGGACGAAGCTAGTCGTGTCGGAGAGCTCTCGGCCGTCTTCTAGCGTGATCCGTGTCTTGAGGTCGTACGCTCCAGAGGGAAGGTTACGCAGTTGCCCAGAGAGGTTACGCTCGGTATTGGAGCTACAGGTATCTGTGAGCCATACTTTCTGCCGACTACGGATCTCGTATGTGGCGAGGTAGGGCACAGGCTCGTAGTCGGAGTTCTGCACCCTAACTTCTAGTATTTGTTTGGACTGATTGACCTCCATGTATTGGGGGAGCTTCGCCGTAATCTGTGGTAAATCTTTCCCGATAGAGAAGCGAATTTCGCCACGCTGCACCTCGCCCGTCGTCGCTGTGACCTGCACACCTACTCGATAGTATTGGTAGAGCTCTACTGCACGATCTAGTTGGTCGAAGGCTTTGAGCCGAGAGAGATGCAAGCGAAGCATGGCACGCCCCTCTGCATCAGTTACCAATTCGGGCAGATTGAGCTCCTCTTGCTCACGGCTCATCGTGATGAAATAGCCGTATCTCGGCTGATAAGCTCGCCCCGTAATCTGTACTTTGGGGGCTAGGCGAACCGAAGCTAGCGGAAGCCCTGTCATATCAACCACACGAATACTCAAGTCAATGCTATCCCCCAAGCGAAGTAATCGCTCCGCCTTGTTCATCTTGACCTCGAAAGTAGGCTTGCGGTACTCCTCTACAAGGACGTTGGAGGAGGCTATGTACCGCCCCGTTCGCTCGCAAACAATGCGATATCGCCCGAGCTTCGCCTCACGAGGGAGTGTAAATTGACCGTCGAATCGCCCAAGGCTATCCGTCGTCACATGGATTGATTGGATACGCTCCGAGTTGGCATCGTATAGGATTAGTTCGATGCTCTCCTCTGGCAAGACTCGTGCTAGCTCTGCGTGCGCCTTTTGCTCTGCGAGATACCCCCACAGACGGAGGGTATCGGCTGGGCGATAGACGGGGCGATCGGTAGAGAGCAATGCCTCCACTTGTCCTTTCGGCTTACCTTGCTCTCTTGTATCACGACTGATACCGACCGATAGCCCTAAAGGATCCTCTAGGTTCGTCGAACGAACGAAGACACTCGAGTACCACTGTCCGTCCAAGGGTCTCGGCAACTGTACACGTCCCTGCTCATCGGTCTTTTGCTTCTGCTCTGTGCCTTTGCGCAGCTTCATCTGCACAGCGAGGGCGGAGAGCGGACGTCCCGAGAGGGCATCTAGCCACTGTAGATGCCCTCCTCGTCCACCTTGCGCCTCGTGATTGATGACGAATTGATCCGTCACATAGTACCTAATATATCTATCGCTATGATAGGCTTTGCGCAGAGAGGAGGCTTGTGGGCTACGCACAGGCTCAAGATGTAGATAGTACAATCCTCTGTGGCGATGCTCCAGACGTAGCGTATCACTTCGGCTCCCCCATAGGCTGTCTGGAAGAAGGGCGATGGTGCGCTCCTGCTCTAAGTGGAGCTGTTGAGGATCGTACTGCTCGTCTAGATTAAGTAGCACCGATGGTGTGTGGTAGAGCTTGAGGCGAACGCTATCCACTAGCGTATGATTTAGTCGAAGCATCTGCACTCGATGCCCCGTGACGATGTTCGTCCCGACTTCGTAGTCTAGAGAAGCAACTAGTAACCCCGAGCGATACTCCCTAATGGAGCGTACTAGAGTGGGCGACGCCTTAGAGCCAAATCGCTGTAGGTAACGATCGAGTAGCTCCACCGCTAGGCGTGGCTCGCTCGGCTCATAGAGTTTTTGGCTGATATCCGTGATATACTGCATCACCTCGATCTGGCCAGCGTATGTATCAAGGAATTGGCGACAGAGTTCTTTCTCTCTATGGGATGCGTCCTTATACTTATGCTCTAGAAGGAAGTAGTCGGCGTGCAGACGCTCTGCTCCAATCGGCAGATCCTGCACATACGCCTGCAAACTAGCCAAGATGAGGGGAGAGATCTCCCCCGAGCGATAGACGAGAAGCTGATACACATAGCTGCCGAGTGTACTGTTCCACTTGGATGTACCTCTACTCACACTCGGTGGAAGCTCATGGCGCATCGGCTGATGTAGCACACGGCGATCCTTGAGAGCTTCCCGAGCGAGGGCTTCTAGCTTCTGCCGATAGAGGCTATCCGACCAACGACGTGGGTCGATCGCGTCGTACTCCTCGCCTTCCTCCATGGGGTTGCGCCGTGTGTAGTAGCGACTCCTATATTGATAGTCTTCATATAGGCTATGTGTAACAGCACTAAGCAGACTGCGCTCCTCGGGGTTGAGCCAACTGAGCTGAGCCACCCGAGCGAGCTGGACGAATACCTCCGCATCATGGTCGGTACTGATGCTCCTATTGGCATCACGACTAGCGACTAGAGCGAGGAGCAAATCGGATAGCTGTCGGTTGCGCTCGGCCAGACGCATCAAGCTCTGTGCCTTATCTAGAGCCGTTTTGGGCTGACGGAGCTTTTGGGCCTGAAGAAGCTCTTGTTTGAGCTTACTAGCTTGCGTGGTATATTGGGCAGTGCGCTGGGCATCTACTCTTATCCATCCTAGCAGACAGAGCAGTACGCAGAGGTAGACCAAGCCGATAGTCCTTTTCATACTCTATATTGATTCCTAAGCAACAACGATTTTACTCAAATACATTTCTTAACAAAGATACATTTTCTCCGCAAATGCCTTCTTAGATATACTTCTGAGGGGCAGGCAGATTATCCCTCCGATTGATAATACTAAAGGGCTGTGCCAACAGATAGCACAACCCTTTAGTCTATGAACAGTGCTCTGAAGCTACTGGACTACCGAGATGAGGTGTAGGTTAGATACCTTGGTGCGGCTCTTTAGCCAAGCCTTGAGGCGAGCCTCCTCCTCTGGTCGAAGGCGACGCTTTCCCTCTACGACGACCGTTAGTAGCGAGTCGGACTGTACGCCATTGGAGAAGCTAGGGGCGAAACTCAGCCTGCCAAGCTCTGGGAATAAGTCACGAGCCTCCTGCTGTATATCGGGAGCTAAATCCGAGTAGCGACTATAGCGATTGAGCAAAGCCTTGAGTGAGTCAATCTGCCTGCTCTGCTGGCGAATAATCTTGTCCGAATTGTCGTACAAGTCTTGTAGTAAGACGCTCTTGAGTTCTTTCATATCCACGTCCTCGGCTTGCGTGCCGAAGCCTTGGCGTACTACCAAGTGTACATTCTCTAGGCCATAGCGAGGCATACGCCCTCTGATGCTATCGAGATACTCCTCGGGGAGCTCCTGCCCCAGCAGTACCACCTCTAGTCTCTTCTCACTTCCCTGATTGATGAAGTGCTGCTTAACTACCTGATTGGTTGAGGTATTGAGCTGCTCTAGCACGAAACGATTAGCTCCATCTTCCATCACACTATCTCGAATGAGTATCACGCCAAAGTAGACACTTGGTGCAATCGTACATAGGGCTATTATCGTGACGAAGCGACGGATCTTGCGTTCACGCTCGGGATTGACGAAAGACTTGTAGGGGAATTTGAGCACACGCACCATCACAAAGGTCGAGAGCCCAATGAACACCGAATTGATTAGATACAGATAGAACGCCCCGAAGAAGAAGCTCAAATTACCCTGTGAGAGTCCGTAGCCGGCTGTACAGAGCGGTGGCATCAGAGCTGTAGCGATCGCTACCCCGGGGAGCACATTTCCCTTGTTGCGTGTACTGCTAGCAATAATGCCAGCTGCCCCACCAACGAAGGCGATGAAAACATCGTAGATCGTGGGCTGCGTACGAGCCAGCAGCTCACTCTGAGCTTGGCTCAGAGGTGAGAGCAGGAAGTACATGGTCGCCGTAAGGATACTGATCAGGGTCATTAGTCCGAGGTTACGGAGCGAACGCTTAATCAGCTCGAAGTCATAGATCCCCAATCCCAATCCGAAGCCAATGATTGGCCCCATCAGAGGGGAAATCAACATCGCACCGATAATCACGGCAGTCGAATTGACGTTAAGCCCCAGCGAGGCAATCATAATGGCAAATATCAAGATCCACATCTTGGAGCCACGGAAGTCCACATCTTCCTTGATTGCATCTATGGTAAAGTGCTCGTTGCTCTTATCGTTGGTCAAGTCAAAAATATCCCGAACGCGCCCACGAATGAGTTGCATCAAGCTGGAAGGGGCTGGTTCGATCTGAGGTTGCCCCTGCGGATTGTTTTCTATCATATCTCCAAATATCAATATTGGTTTATTTCTTGGCTTCTAGAGTCAGGCGTAGCTGCCTCAGGCATAGCTCTCTAGGAGCCTCTGCCTGCCATGTAAGCTTGAGTGCCTCGATCTCTAGTTGTTTAATTAACCCGTGGGCAGAGATTTGGTTGCGACCCCCTATTTGATGTAGCGGGATCTTGAGCCAACCTTGGCTCGTCTTGCCCTCTAAAATGGCCTCGATAGCATAGCTATCGGCTAGCCCCTTGTGGTAGCTTAGGGCGACCTGCTCGGGTAGAGCAATGCGTACCTCCATAGATGTGCAGCTCTATACTCTGGGATTAATACGCTCGACACTCTACCCCCGTACCTGCACAGAAGGAGACTATTGCGCAATGCGCCGCTCAAAGTTTCTTGTATCTTTCTCGATGTTTTTTGAGTGTTTGAGCGGCTTTGGGAGCCTTGAATACTATCCCCCTA